>CAZVZT010000287.1:0-1513 GCA_964631515.1 uncultured Nitrospinaceae bacterium | reverse complement strand
CGTCCAGCTTGTTTTGCTTGGACAGGAAAACTCCCAGTGCCTCATAGGCGGAGGCGTTTTTGGGGTCAAGATCAATAGCTTTCCTGAGCAGGGCGATCGGTTGTTCCAGGTCCTCATGCTCCTTGAAATACTTGAGTGCCTGGTCCAATAGATTCTGTGAGCTGTCTTTCCGGGCCTGCGGTTGGTAAAAGGGCAGAAGGCAGGTCCGGGCCTGGAAGGGAGCCGCACCCAGGGTCACCCTGAGGTTAACATCCGGACTCCGATGATCTTTCTGGATATAAGCCAGGGCGATATTTTTCTGGAGAGAGTAAGAGAAGGTGGAACTCTTGATCGTGCCGATCTTTTTTGAACCCAGCCGGATCTCGCATCCCGGTACGGGCAGGACGCTTCCCTCAAGGACCAGTCCCATCAAGGCAAAGTTCGGCGCTCCATAGGTTTTAATGCGGGCAATAACCTCCTGGCCGACATAGCATCCTTTGTTGTAGCTGACAGAGTTGTGCTCGAGTCCGGTCTCCGGAAGTATGTTTTTTTCATCCATATCTTTTCCATAACGTGGGATGCCCGCTTCAATACGTAATACTTCCCGTGTGTGGAGACCGACCCGAATCGGGACATACTCTTTGTCGGCCCCTAAAAGGCGTTTTACGGCCGCCTCCTTCCATTGGACAGGCAAGGCTAGCAGGAACCCTTCTTCACCTGTCAGGGATTTGTTGATTGCCAGAACCGGCTGGCTGTCGACGTTGAACGAGCATACATCGTTCACTTTTTCAGGCAGGGTCTCAAGGGTTGGGAAGGTGCGTTCTAGGATGTGCGCGCTTGCGGGACCCTGCAGGGCCAGCAGAACCGTGTTGAGCGTTTCCAGTTGAACGTCTTCACGGAACAGGAAGGTCCCAAGGTGGTTCAGCAGATTCTCTTTTTGTACCGACTCCATCAGCAAAACAGAGGAGTCTTCCCCGGTGCGATGCAGGGAGAAGGTTGCTATGAGCCTGGCTTTTCGGTCAACAATGGCGCTGTTTTGCCCCTGTCCCGGTTCGAGCAGGGTGACGTCGTTGGTGGTCTGAGTCTGAAGATACGTGAAAACGTCCGGTCCGGAGGCGGAAACCAGAGCCCAGTCATCGAGAAAAAAATAACCGGCTTTTTCACGAATGTAGCGGTGTTCTTCCTGGGGAGAGGGTGTAGTTTTCAAGGAACGGCAAAAGGAAATGGAAGCGGTTTCAGGTAAGTGAGAACGATTCGCCACAACCACAGGTTGAGGTGGCGTTGGGGTTGACGAAGACAAATCCTTTGCCTTGAAGGCCTCCTTGATAATCCAAGAGCATCCCTTTGAGATAAATCAGGCTTTTGGCGTCCATGAAGACCTTGAATCCGTCTTGCTCAAGAACCGTGTCACCTTTTTCCGTTGGTGTGAACTGGAGGTCATAGGACAGACCGGAACAGCCGCCGCCTTTTACGCCCAGACGCAGCCCGATTTCCGGGTTGTTTTCGGCCGCGATCAGTTTTTTGACCTCTTCGC
>CAZVZT010000286.1:0-1518 GCA_964631515.1 uncultured Nitrospinaceae bacterium | reverse complement strand
TGGCGGCGTAATCATCAGCTAGGCTGTAGAGAACCTCAAGGTTATCGGGAACTATCTCAGCAGCTCTTGCATGAAGCTCCAGGGCGCGTTGCGGGTTTCCTTCCTCCCGCAAAATACTCCCCAACCGGTTGAGTGCTCCTAAGTGACCGGGAGAAAGTTTTAAGATTTTTTTATAAATGGGGATCGCCTTGGAAACGCTTCCGCCAGCCATCAGGCTTTCCGCCTTCTCAAAAAATTTACCGGCACGCTGATTAATTTTTTCCTGGTGACGGCGACGCCGGATTTCTTTCACATTTTCAAAAGATGTTTTTATCGAGAGAGTCCAGTTCAAAAAACTGGCAATCAGGATGCCCAGCAATACGCACCCGAAAAACAACACGATCATTGGAAGGCGCAGGGAATGCACCTGTGTGAGATGGATATCTATTTCGTTCGGATTCAGGAAGGCGAAGTAGACTAACAGGAGAGTAAAACAAAGAAAGACAACAATGGATTTAAGCGGCACTTTCGATTCCCCGTAATGGATGATTGCGTTCTTTGGTCTAGAGCAGAAGGAAAGCGCAAACTCGGCACACAACCGGGCTCACCGGTGTTAGCTCGGCTGTCCTTCCTCCTCGATAGAGTGGAGACACTCGACGCAATGTTCCGCAAACGGAACCACTTCCAATCTGGCTACTGGAATGGGTTTTTCGCACTCGGAACAATGGCCGTACTGGTCCTGGTCCATTCTCTCGAGCGCGCTCTCCACCAACTGCAACCTTTTCAACTCCTGTTCTCCCAGGCTTAACATCAGTTGCCGGGAATAGGACTGCGCGGCTTCGTCAACGAGGTCGGCCATATGCTCGTTTAAATCTTTCTGGCTGGACTGGAAATTTCCCTCCACATCGCCGATGAGATCGGCGCGTATTGCGTTCAGCTTCAACCTAAATGAAGCGAGTTTCTTTTTATTCATGAGAGTTTTCACCCAAGCTGATTTCCTGACAGGCCATCTCAATCACTGGAACATCGCCCCATAAACGCTCTAAGTCGTATTGAATGCGAATGTCTTTTTGAAAAATATGCACCACCACATCAATCAAGTCCAAAACGACCCAGCTCCCGGAAGTGTAACCTTCCACAGAGGATAGCGTGTAGTGAGACTCGTAAACCCTGTCCAGAATAGAATCGGCAATCGCCTGCACCTGCATCCGCGAATTTCCACTGCAGATAACAAAATAATCTGTCAGGTCCGAGCGTTCCCGCAAATCCAGAACTAAAATGTCAAAAGCCTGCTTGTCCGCCGCAGCCTGAACTACCCGGTGCTGCAGGCCACTCAAAAAATCTATCATCCACCCCGTATATGGTTGAGGTTAAGCTTGATAAAGGTGATTGTCCATAATATATATTTCAACTCCGGGTGGCAACAAATTTCCAACCGGTTTACCGCCCGCAATTTGGTCTCGAATAATGCTCGATGAAATATCACGAGGAGTGATCTGGTGGATTACTAGATGGCGTCCCGTCGTGCAGTGGCAAAAC
>CAZVZT010000285.1:0-1520 GCA_964631515.1 uncultured Nitrospinaceae bacterium | reverse complement strand
AGCCCACCGGGATCGTCGGGGGGACTCGGGGCATTGCCCCGGGTCCCCTTTTTATTTTGGGTTGATATCGAATGCTTTCATCTTCCGCCACAGGGTGGCCCGATGAATGCCCAGGTTCCGGGCGGCTTGGGTTTGATTGGACCCGGCTTGGGCGAGCGCCTCAAGGATGGATTTCTGCGTCAACCGGTTTCTTTTCTTCGTTCCGGTTTTGGTTGGTGTGGGGTTGAGAAAGGCGGGCAGGTCGTTTAATTCCACATTTGCGCTGCTGCATTTCACGCAGACGTGTTCCACGACGTTTTCCAGTTCGCGTACGTTTCCCGGCCAGTCGTGGTCCATCAACCGGCCCAGCACCGAATCAGTCACCCCATGGATTTTCTTGTGGTGTAGCCCCTTCCAGTTTTTTATGAAGTGTTGTACCAGGTGGGGAATGTCTTCCTTATGGGTACGAAGCGGTGGCAGTTGGACGGGAATGACGTTCAGTCGATAGTAGAGATCTTCACGGAACCGTTTCTCCCGCACTTGATTTAGAAGGTCCGCGTTGGTTGCGGCGATGATACGGACATCGATCTTGCGAGTGACGTTGTCACCGATCCGTTCGATTTCCTTTTCCTGCAGGACACGCAGCAGCTTGACCTGTGCGTTGGGGGTCAGGTCGCCAATTTCATCCAAAAAAATGGTTCCGCCGTCCGCCTCCTCGAAGCGGCCTATCCGATCCCGGGTTGCCCCGGTGAACGCGCCCTTGACGTGGCCAAACAGCTCGCTTTCAAGAAGGTTCTCCGAAAATACGGAGCAGTTGACCTTAACCAGTTTGTTTTCGGCGCGCGGACTTTCGTAGTGGATCGCGCAGGCAACCAGTTCCTTGCCTGTACCGCTCTCGCCTTGGATGAGCACAGTGGAATCATAAGTCGCGATGTTGCGGATGACCTCGAACAGTTTCTTCATCATCTGGCTCTTGCCAATGATGTTGTGGAACGAGTGAAAATCTTTGAGTTCATGCTTTAGCCGGTCGACTTCGGTGGTGTCGGTCAATGCGACCAGGACCTCCAGGCTTCCGTCCTTTTCCTTCTTGAGCAGCCCCGCGTTGAAGGTGCCCAACCGCTGGGTTCCGTCGCTTCGCGTGAACGGGGATTGGAACTGAATGTTTTTCTTGAAGAGATCCTCTTTCACCGACATGCAGAGAACACAGTTGTTGAGGCACAGGTTGCGGTCGAAGAGCGCCACGCATTTCTGGCCGATCACGTCCTTTCGCGTGTGCCCGGTAATCTTTTCTGCGGCGTCGTTGAAATACAGGATCTCGTTATTCTGGTCGTAAATGAATACCGCTTCGTTTAGGACGTTGAAGATGTTATGGAGGTAGCCCTTCGTGGCTCGTATCATGGCGTGAATTCCCGAGCGGCCTTTTTTGTTAGGAGGGACCTGTTCTGATAACTACGAGACATTTTCCTATATTACAAGGCTTTTAAGGTGTGTTGCAAAGTAAAAAATGCAACAGTGTGGATTTTTTGCAACTCATTCCCAGC
>CAZVZT010000284.1:0-1551 GCA_964631515.1 uncultured Nitrospinaceae bacterium | reverse complement strand
CCACTGCTCTCAAACCATTCTCTGCGCTCTGGAAGCCATGCCCGGAGTCAGCAAGGTGAGCGTGAGCCTAGAAAAAGATGAGGTGGTCGTTGATTTCGACGACACGCAGACCGACATCCAAACGGTCTCAGCTAAAATTATTGAGATCGGATTTGAAGCTGTGGTCTGAGCGCAAGATTCGGATCAGGAGGGAAGCTTTCCGATTTTTACACGTAAGTCCTTTTCACGCCCCTCGCGGAGAACTTTGATCGGAACCACCTGACCCACCTGCGTATCCGCAACCATATGGCGAAACAATCTTAAATCGCGAACTTCCTCTCCGTTGTATAGGATGATGACGTCCCCTCGAAAGATCCCACCACTATCGGCTGGAGCGTTATCCGCAATGCTATTGACTAGAACCCCGCTGGTCAGCGCGGGCAGGTCAAACGCACTGGCCAAGTCCGGCGTCACCTCCTGAATTCCCACTCCTAGCCACCCCCGCTCCACGTTACCGTTTTCAATAAGTTCTTCGGCAACCTGTAAAGCCATTTCAATGGGGATGGCGAACCCCACACCTGACCCAATAGCTGCCACGGTCGTATTGAGTCCGATAATTTCACCCTCCAAGTTGACCAGAGGACCGCCACTGTTTCCAGGGTTTATCGATGCATCTGTCTGAAGAAAGTTTTCATAGGCGGCGATCCCGAGATCTGTCCTACCGATTCCACTAATCACTCCCACGGTCACCGTTCCCTGCAGGCCATACGGATTCCCAATAGCCATGACCCATTGCCCTACCTTGACATCTCGTGAAGAGCCGAACTCGGGTTGCGGTAGAGTTCGAAGGGAAAAGATTTTCAAAACTGCCAGATCTGTTTTTGGATCGACACCAATCACTTTAGCAAAGTGGTCTCTGTTGTCCGGCAGACGGACCAGAAGGTTTTCACTGTTCTCGATCACATGGTAGTTCGTAATGATATACCCCTGAGAGTTAATGATCAGTCCCGATCCAAGGGTTTTAGAGATATATTTTTTTTCACGAAGGTTACGGTTAAGCCATTTTTTTAGAGCTAGGAACCAGGATTGGGAATCAGGAGAATGCGGATCATACCAAGATGATTTTTCCACCAACTCTTTTGCACTACTAATATTTACCACGGAGGGACGATTAATTTTAGCATTGCGGACGAAAGCTTCTTGAAGCCCCAGAACCAACTGGTATTCGGGATGATCGGAGAGCGGGTTAAAGGCGGTATTTTCCCCAATAGGAGGTACTGTTTCTTTGTGTGGAGAAGGGGCAGGGCGATCCAAAAAGAGGGTGCCCGCAATCGCCACCCCAAAAAAAAGAGCCGCGAGATAGGGGAATCTATTATTTTTTGGATTGAATCGAGTCATGCATTATTTCCTTTACAACCATAATGCAGGGATACGATGCCGAATGTCAATTCTCTGCAGACCACGTTTTTAAACCCGGCCTCCTTCACCCAATTAGCAAATTCGTTTTGATCGGGGAACTCCATCACTGATTCCGGCAGATAGCTATAGGCTTCATCATGGCCCGAAATCAAG
>CAZVZT010000283.1:0-1577 GCA_964631515.1 uncultured Nitrospinaceae bacterium | reverse complement strand
TTCCTCACTATCCGTCAAAAAGGATTTCCAGGGAGACCGGTAGGTCCCCTCTCCCCTGAGGTGGGCGATCATCTGTTGTTCGAGAGCAATAAGAAGGCTTAAGTCAGCGGTTTCGTCCTTTTCATTTTCCTCCTCATTACCGGATCCCAGAAATCCGGTCAGCAACGAATCGACCATACCTGCACTGATTTCAGCATTGATACTTTTTACAAGCTGGTTGAGTCCGGGAGAGGCATTAACCCTGTCGAGGAAATTTTCGTGCGATTTAATTTTTTCGCCAAGATCGACGAGCTCGTCACGGTCTAAATAGAGGAGTCCTTTGCTTTTGAAATAACCGGTGTCGATTTTGTGATATACCCGTGAAAAGTCTTCCGGGTACTGATTGAGCTTGTTCACGAAAGCTTCGGTGAACCCTTTCATGCGTTGGGGGTTTTCATCCTCAACCACCAAGATCACTCCATCGAAATCTTCGAACTCCTGGCGGTAGTTCTCGTACAATTCGACATAGGGCAGTTTTTTGGCAACCAGATCGCCACGGTTATTTTTAAAGGTGAGATTTTCTGCGGTGATCCAAACCGACAGGCCAGCAGCCAGCACGGAGATAAAGATCACCATGAAAGAATGGGTGTGGGCAAACCGTTCAATGTGGAAGAAAAAGCGGTCCAGAAAGCGGGTTGACGGCATGGGAAGTTGTGAGTTGGCCCCAGATCCCTGAGTGGACATACTCGATTCCTGAAGGATGGAAAAATCTAAAACTGGACCTGATGCCTGCACCCCGGAGGAAGCCTGCCCCAGCTTTTATCCGTAATACCCCCCCCACAGTACCGGCTCCGGCGGGAACCTGTCAGGCACAATACACCCGCGGGCGGGGGGATTAAGGATGAAAAAAAACGCAGAATAAAATTTTGAGTTGAAGGCCGCCGTCAATCCACCGGGGGACGAAACCAGATAACCCCTTATTTTGCTGGCTCAGAAGCGAAGGCCAAAACTAAGCACATGGGCATTGAGACCAATGTTCGGGGATTGGATGTTGCTGTTGGAAATATGGAATAGTCGATAATTAAAAGAATAGGACCCTTTCTTCCGAAAGAATTCCACGCCCGCTCCGGCATGAAGCAGGAACTGAAAATCAGAACCTAACTCGCGTTCGGCCTCATCTTTCCAATCGCTCATCGAGAACCCACCACCGGCCAGAAGATTTGGAGCCCAGGTTCTCCGCGGACTAAGGAATTTGTACTGCACCATCAACGGGGACCACCCCAGCAGGTAATGAGCATCATCATCTTTACTATTAACAACCCAAGCCAGACCGGCCTCATGATGCCAGTAAAGAGCTCCACGCAGAAGAGAATCCTCGGCGACTAGTCCGGTTAGGTTACGCTGAAAATTTGGGAAGAAAGAAAGGAATGTGATATCGGTTCGATCCCTTCCCGGCGGAAGATCAAACGTGTAACCGAGCCCGGCTTGAACACCAAAAGAGGAGCTTCCCTTGGCAAAACGTTTGGAGAAACTCTGCGCCCCAGCCGCAGAAGCCTCTGCAAGAAGAAAAATCAATACCATAATCCACAACCCGCCCC
>CAZVZT010000282.1:0-1581 GCA_964631515.1 uncultured Nitrospinaceae bacterium | reverse complement strand
TCAAGGCTAAACAAAAACCACAGGCGGCGGTGTGCATCGCCCCGGCCATGTTCGCTAAAATCTATGAAGGAGAAACGGAGCGCCCGACTCTTACCATCGGTAACGATAAAGATTGGAGCCAGAAAATTGAAAACCTGGGTAGCAAGCACCAGGAATGCGCGGTGCAGGATATAGTGACGGACAAAGCGAACAAAATTGTGACTACCCCCGCCTACATGTTAGGGCAGAGTATTTCAGAAGTTGCTGAAGGCATCGAAAAAACGGTCAAGAAACTTGTTGCCATGGCTTAGCAGAAAAGTAATGAACCTCTTCTTTGGAGGCTGGCATAGGCCATCTTTGGGTAGCGCTGTCCCTCGCTTTTAGTTTGCTTTCAGAGAAAAAAACGCTTGTGGGTTTGTATTATTTTTATGATATGAAATTTTTCTGAAAATTCATTAGATTTTGGCGATGCCTGTTTTAGAAAAAAAAAAATTAGGAAATGGGTGGAAGGCCCAGTTGAACTTAGGGTTTTCCAAATCTCACAGCCGGACGATACTTGATTATCGAAAACATCATGGCCCTCTACAAGTACAGAAGCCGTTTTACCCAGAATCAAACGGGGTTAATCACACCTATATACTGCATCCCCCTGGTGGGGTGGTGGGAGGAGACCATTTAAACATTAGTGTGGATGTTGCTTCTAATGCCCATGCGCTGATTACGACTCCAGCCGCAGGAAAATTTTATAGAAGCGCCGGACCAATAGCTCAGCAGGAACAAAATATTAAAGTTGCGTCAAAGGGAGCCTTGGAGTGGTTTCCATCTGAAAATATTGTTTTCTCAGGCGCACAGATTCAGATTAAAACAAGGGTTGAGTTAGCTTGCGATAGTGATTTTATAGCATGGGAAATTTTTTGTTTAGGGCAACCTGCTTCCGGGAGATATTTTGACCGGGGAGAACTCGACCAACGGTTTGAAATTTGGCGTGATGGTAGCCCTTTAAGAATTGAGCGCCTAAAGATAAAGGGAGGTGGCCCAACCCTAGGAGCTAAATGGGGGTTGCTGGGTTTTCCCGTTGTTGGAAATATGGTTTGCGTTACCGACCAAGAGGACTTGCTGGGCTCCCTTAGAGAATCCTCGGATACCCCCGTTCAAGGAGATCTGTTCTCCGTTACTTATACAGATGGGGTTATCCTTTGTCGCTATTTGGGGAATAGCACGGAGCGAGCCAGGCATTACTTCACAAGGTTGTGGAAAAAATTGCGTCCATTTGTTATGAATTGTGAAGCGGTCGAGCCACGAATCTGGAAAACTTAAACAAAAGGGATGGTTACGAGCTTTAAACTTTTAACAGAGGGTGGATGCCTGACGGGAGGAGAAAATGGAACTTTCACCGAGAGAGAAGGATAAGTTGATGATCTTCACGGCGGGTTTGTTGGCCGAGAGAAGATTGGCTCGTGGACTAAAGCTGAATTATCCGGAAGCCGTGGCTTATATATCCGCTGCTATACTGGAGGGTGCTCGCGACGGAAAAAGTGTGGCTGATCTGATGAGTTACGGGGCTACCTTGTTGAAGCGTGAGGAGGTCATGGAAGGTATTCC
>CAZVZT010000281.1:0-1584 GCA_964631515.1 uncultured Nitrospinaceae bacterium | reverse complement strand
TCCAAAAAAAGAGAACAAATATCCTGGGTTCAGTTTTGCCATCTCCTATGCCCACCCGATGCCCGATTCAGATGTGCCGGCACGCAGCACAGGCGCGTTTGGAGCCTCGGTCCCGTACCTTTATCCACGAGGGACAATTTATTTAAGCGGTATGACCCACTATTAAAAGATTATATAAAATTTTTAGCCCTTTATTTTTCGCTAAAATGACTAAGCACTACTATAATCGAGCTATGATTTCTTTTGTTTTTAAGGTCCCTGGGCGCACGCATTTTTTTGCTGCAGTTTGCTTTTGTTTCTTCTCGCTGAGCTTTTATCCTGCCGATCTTCAGGCAGAGGACAAGCCGGTGGGGAGGATACTGGCCGTGATAGGAACAGTTAAATACTTTGTCGCAAAAGATTCCTCAGCGTCAAGGGGGACACCTGGGGAAGTCAAACGTGTTGCCTTCGAGCCATGGCAAAACGTTAAAAAAAGGCAGCCCGTGTATGCCACAGACCAATTTCGCACCGGTCGAAAAAGCCGATTGAAAATTTTATTTTCAGACAATAGTTTGATGGCGCTTGGTCCGGGCGCTGAAATGACCGTCACCGCTTACCGCACCCAGCCAGAAAGCAAATTCCGTCAAGGAGTTATTGATGTTAAACGGGGACTGGTAATGTACATCGTCAATAAATCACAAAACCACAAGAAATCATTTTTAAATATTATTACCCCTACTGCGAATATTGGTGCACGAGGAACTCAAGGCTATATTGCATCATCCGACAAGAAGACTCTCGTGGCCAACCAGGCCGGAGCCGTGGGGGTCAAAAGCAGCGACCCGGACATTGACGTTCAGGTTAATGTCGGTTCCATGATGAAAACCGTAGTTCGTGCTGGTGCTCCACCCGTTACTCCCAGACCACTGTCGGAAAATGAGCTCGCCACATTTCGAAATTTTGGTGTGGGTGATCTCGCTTTTTCCGGGGGAAGTAAAAACGCGCTAATTTCAGTCGATGAAGTTAAAGAGGAGGAAGAAGAAGACGAAGAAGAAAAAGAAGGCGATGAAAAAGGCGAACCCGGCGAGGATGGCGAGGGAGAAGGCAAGGAAGGTGAGGAAGGCGAGGGAGAAAGCGAGGAAGGCGGAAAAACACAGAGAATAAAGGCTTTCGGTGATATGACGTCTGAAGAAAAAGAGGAAATGATGGAGGAAAGAATGGCCATGGAGGATGAAAGCAGGGAGAGGCAAGGTTTAGCTCCACTCCCAAGAACGGCGGAGGCGAGGGAGGAATTTCTAGAAGACGCCATAGCAGGCGGGATGGAATTTCTGGGTCAGGCGGAGATGGGTGGCCTGGAATCCGCCCAAGCCCTTGGCATCTTACCGGGAGGTGTTGAATTTGATGATATGGACATTGACGTGGAGTCACTCCAATCGTTTGAAACTGCCGTGATCGGTGCATGCGCCGCTCCGCTGAAAAAAGCAGCCATGCCCACTAGGGCATATGCTCCAGCGGGCGCGGTGAATCCAGGAAACAACGAATGCACCAGATGGCCGTAACCGCGGCCGAGCATTGCCCCCATGAAGAGTGAAGGTGCAAAAATGC
>CAZVZT010000280.1:0-1601 GCA_964631515.1 uncultured Nitrospinaceae bacterium | reverse complement strand
CAGCTTTGGCTTGGGTGTTGGCTTTCACAGGTATTCCGGCCCATGGTTCGGGTTCTGTTGGAATGACCTTGTTTATTCCCCGCACAATTTCCCCCTTGGGATCATACATTGGCAAGGTGCAAAGCTCTCCTCGATGCAACGTGCCATCTGTGCATTGAACATCCACCACGGCACCAGGGCCTAAATGAGTATTGTTCAAATGGACGATCCCAACACCGCAGGCCTGAAAAGGAGACCATGTGCTTGATGTAACCCGACCAATGGGCTGTCCGCTCTTTTCAAGCGTGTCTCCACGCACGGCAGTTCCCCCTTCAACACGAATGCCCCAACTGCGGCATTTTTTGTCCGCCGCCATCAGTGCAGTGCGTCCGACGAAATCACCTTTTTCGAAATCAATGAACCGAGCTAATCCAACAGCAAAGGGTGTGGTAGTTTGTGTGAAGTCCTGACCGGCTGACAGAAGGCCCGCCTCGATTCGTCGGCAGCGGAATCCGGGTGTAGCCGTCAGGATCATCCCCATCTTGCTGCCTTCTGCAAGGATAAAATCACCCAGCATTTCGATATCGTTTTCTGGGCGGAAGTAGATTTCCCAGCCAAGCTCGTTGGTAAAGCCCGTGCGGCTGATTATGAGTTGCTCACCCGCGATTGTGACCTCAGCCCAGTCGAAATAGCGCCATGAGTCTGGCATTGGTCCATCGATCAAATTCTCCAGAAGCGCCAGAGAGCGCGGCCCTTGGATCTGGCTAACCCACACATCGGGATCACTTATCGTCAAATCAAGACCTTCGGCATGGGCTTTGTACCATGAAAACAGATCACCATCGGCCTGTGCAAACCAGTACCTGTCGTCATCGACCCGCAACAGCAGGCCATCAGTGATCATGCCGCCATCGTGGTAGCAGGCGAACTGGTACGAACAGCGCCCTTTCTTAACCTTCGACACATCGCGGGGAAAAATTCGTTGCAGCAGCTTTAGCGCGTCTGGTCCCGAGATTTCAAATGGATGCTCGCCGGTATGGCGGAAAATAATTTCTTGTCGCACTTTCCAGTACATCTCGTCTGGTGTTGCATTTGATAGTTTCTCCGGGTTCAGGCGCCCGGCATAAAGTGAATACTCCGGATCATAGGGCAGTTCCTGGTAGGTCAGTGGATGGACCGACATGGTTCGTGCTAATTCCACGGGCCGGTTCTCTTCTACAGGCAGCGGTACTACGGAAAAACGGAGTTTCTTCAGAGCGTCGTGCATATGGATAGCTAATAGACATAAATGTGCGTGGTATTGATTCGATTATAAAAGGATTCATGTACGGGGCCAGTGTCGTGCCTAAGAATGAGAACTTATGTCTAAAAACCCAAATCGGCTTGGAGCAATGAAGTCGAGATCGGGTTAATTACGGAAGTCTGGATCCACTAAGGCCGATCGCTTGGTCGCATCGTTCTGAAAGCAAAAGGAGAAATTGATGGCGTAAAAACTGTTCTATGTACTGTGGAGCGGCGATGGAGACCCGGGTAATTCTGGAAGAAATCGGTGCACCCTACGAGCTAACTGAATCGTTGTTCCCACCGCAGACCAACGGTGAATTGAGCGATATCACCGTCGG
>CAZVZT010000279.1:0-1611 GCA_964631515.1 uncultured Nitrospinaceae bacterium | reverse complement strand
CTTTTTGGTGGAAAAGCTTTGTGGAAATTAGTTCGACTTGGAAATCAATAAGTTGCTATTGACCTTTTATTCCCATTCAATAACTTTGCATACATTGGAACGTGCAGCATTAGCTTTAGGTAAAACACTAAAAATAAAGATTGCTTAAAAAGGGTAGAGTAGAGAACAGGCATAGTGGTTAGGAAAAAGTGATGGAAGTGCAGGCCATTTGGCTCATGCAAAGCCGTCAATGAATTGAAATTTGGGAAGAAGCGGCGGGACCTCTTTAAACCTTCCTGAAGTCGAACCTCTGTAGGTAACCACCCCTGCCTACGGTCTTCCGGTCGGTCAATTTACAGAAGTGTCCAAAGGAATGTCCGTAGTCATGAAGAATATCGCCTGAAAGCTGAGAGAAAAGAGAGACCAGTGGATAAAAGAGCCTTTTTCCCTGCGGAACAGCGTGATCAATAATCCTAATAACGCCTCCAGCACGCAAAACTCGAACCATTTCCTTTGAGGCAGCCTCAATCTCAGGCACATGTACAAGTGAGCCGGAGGCAAGGACAACGTCAAAGCTGGAATCTTCAAAGGGCAGCCGGGTGGCCGAGCCTTCTCTCAGGCGGGAATCTTCAAAGCCATACTTCTTTCTCGCCTGTTCCAGCATTCCACTCGATGGGTCTAGGCCGTACACGTCAAACCCAAAATCCCGGGCAAGCGACATGAGGTAACCCGTACCACATCCAACGTCAAGAAAGCGTCCGATGGGAAGATCACCGAAGCCAACCCTTTTGAGGTTACTTCTCCATCCGGAAATAGAGGTGGCCCAATCGTATAAACCTGATGCATACCGCGTATAGGTTTTTCCATCCCAATGCGGAAGAATTGAACGTTTTGATTTACTCATTACAATACTCCCCAAAGTGCGTATGCTCCGAAGCCGATGAGTCCCACGGCAGTTGACAACCTCAGCGTTAGAATCAACTTCCTGGAAAAATAACTCAAGCCCTTTTTTACTAATCGAAAAAATACGGAATACCAAATAATATCCCCTATTCCTATCCCCACAAAGAACAGGGGCGCCGGCCAGCTAACAAGATCCGGGAATCCCCATTCGTTGAGCATCTCAGCGACCAGAAGCCAAAAAAAAATGAATGCAGGGTTCGAACCGAGTAGAAGCCCAATGCCGAAGTCTCGGACAGTAGTCCCTGGGCGGTCTGGTTTTTTTTCCGAATCTTCGTCCCTTTTGAGGGTTTGCCGCAGCTCCAAAAAACCCAGCAGGAACAGATGAAAAACGATGGGTAGACGGTGTTCTTGCAAAGAAAAAAGGAATGGGGTTTTAAGTAATTATTAATACTAAGAAAGTACTTAAAATATGGCTAAACTCAAACCATGGTACAAAGTAATAACTCCCAGAGAAGATTTACGTGAAGGAAAGCCGCTTGATGCTTCAGAATTTGCGGTCCATCTTGATCATATACGTGAAGGACGTGCTCACGAGGATTATCAAAACCCTGTTCGTTTTTTTGAACGTACATTTCTAACAAAAAATCTCTCTGAAATTTCAGGAGAAGTGGTTCGTCGGCTTTCGGGAGAAAAAACTGAAACTTCGGCTGTCTTTAACATGACTACCCA
>CAZVZT010000278.1:0-1615 GCA_964631515.1 uncultured Nitrospinaceae bacterium | reverse complement strand
TGATCCTGTCTTGGAACCTGACCCGATTTGCGGAAACATTGATCCGATTTGTCGATCCTGACAAGGACCGGGCTATTGGACTACTGACTGACACGATCCAGCGTATTCAGCCCCTCTATGAGACTTACTGGCTGGCCGGAATGCGATCCAAGATCGGTTTATCGACGGAAGATCCACTCGACCGCGAACTGATCAACGAGCTTTTATTGGTGATGGAAAACGGACATGCAGATTTCACCTTGGTCTTCCGCCGTCTCGCACAAGCCTTACGCGGTGATAGCGACGCGGTACGACACCTGTTCGAGGAGCCTGATGCTTTCGACATCTGGGCGCGGCGTTGGCGGGACCGCCTGGAGCAGGATGGAATGCCAGCGGAAACTGTCGCGCAGGCGATGGACCGGGTCAATCCGATCTATATCCCGAGGAACCATAAAGTCGAAGAAGCTCTCGCCGCCGCAGTCTATGTGGAAGATATGATGCCCTTCTCGGCTCTGCTCGGCGTTTTGAGCCATCCCTTCGAAGAGGTCACAGGAAGTGAAGCCTATGCTAAGCCGGCACCGATTACGAACAACCCCTACCGAACGTTCTGTGGGACCTAATAGCTTTTGCTAGCTTGGATGAGAACTCAAAATCCATCCTTCAACCTGTACTTGATATTGATAAGGCCTACCACCAGCAATTAGGACAGTTTCACGCTACTTGCTCATACCTGTCAATCGCCATAAAATTGATACGTTTTTATCACCCCTTGTCATGTGCTGGCGTGTTCGAGTAATTCCCACTTTCTCTCACATAGCGTCTGAATCACCAGTTATGTAGCGCGCATGCGGGACCTCTGCGGTTTCTTTATGTGCCAGCACGAGGTAGGGGTTGGTCGCGAGAAATTTCTCGACATCCCGGATAAGAACTTTTAAGTCGGTCATAAGTTTTTCAGACTCTACCTCACCGATTTTTTTGAATAGCTCTGCCAGCCTATTGACAAAGGGTTGGGACTCCTTAATCGTTTTATTTATCCGATCAAGTTTCAGCTTACGGTTGAGGTTGCTTTCCGCGAACCTGGCATACGCGATCAGTTCCTCCGCCTCCTCCACGACGTGCCCGATGTTTATAAGATCTTCCATGACAACCTGTTCCCCTTTAGCTTTAAGTTGGGGGACAAGTACCTGTGCAATCTCATCAAAAGGCACCCCATTCTGCGTCGCACACAAATGCTGTAAGCGGAAAATCAGGACATTGATTTTGGAATCCAGCTTGAGAGTCACAGTAGCGTGGTTGCGCACCTTATAGCTTTGATCGAACATTCCCCAAATACCGCCCCGGTCTTTGATTATTCCAACCTTGTTCTCTAGGGAAAGAAGTAATGTAGCGCAAGGCAGAACGCCCGCCGTACCTATTTCACTACGGAAGATTAATAGGAAACCAGTTACCAAAATAGCTGAAAACAAATATTTTATTTTCATCCTCTCCTCCAAGGTAGCTAGTTCTCCCTATTAAAGCAATTCCTGGCCACTTTTGTCATCTTTTCGCATGCCTGGTGTGTTGCACAACTCGCCCGCTGCCATGAAGACAACATCGATCCCCTTAAAATTTACAGCTATCCCAGATCACCTTCCGA
>CAZVZT010000277.1:0-1619 GCA_964631515.1 uncultured Nitrospinaceae bacterium | reverse complement strand
GCGCTGCCTTCAGGGTGAGGTCGCGGTAAAACTCCATCGTGGCTTTTCTATAAAGAGGATCCCACTTAAAATGTTGCTCGATATTTCCCTGGGCGAGCCCTATCCGAACCGTGTCGGACGATGTGGTTGCGGATTGTGTTCGTTCAAGCGCCCAACTTCCCCATCCGAGCCACAGCGCAAGCATGCTGCCCGTAACGCCGAGTACACGCAGGGCCGTTTTCCATTGTTCTGGTAAATCATTTCGCACTATCCAGGCGCCCAGCGAAATATAGAGAGCGGCATTGACTAAAACGATCAACGCCGAGATGCCATAGACCCCTGTAACTTCTGCCGGTTGGATAACGGTCAGAGACTGGTACTGGGAGTAGCCAAGCCCCAACCACGAAAATCCGAACTTCATATGGGTGGAACGAAGATATTCCAGAGAGGTCCAGACGAGCGGAGCGAGCAAGAAGAAGTAAAGGGGCCGCCCGCGGCTCCACTTGACCAGCAATACGCAGAATAGAGACACATAGAAGCTGAGATAGGCCGCGAGCAGGGCAAGCAACAGGAAACTCAATCCCCTTGGTATATTTCCGTAATTAACGAGGGTATTGGTGACCCAGAGCAAGCCGAAAAAATAAAAAACCATCCCAGCTAGAAATCCACGTCCGGCAGCCGCAGCAACAGACTGGTTCTGGATAGCAAAAAATAGCGGGATCAGGGCGAACCAGGCCAGAAACTCCAGGTTGAACCGGGGAAAAATGAGGATCAGGAAAAAACCGCTGGTGGCTGCTAAGATCCAGGAAGGAGTCCGGTTCAGGGTTTGCACTGGGTTTTTAACCTTGTATCGTTTATATTAAGCGGCGAGACATTAAAAAAATCAGTGAGGATTATTTTGACCTCTCAAAGGAAATTAATCAATAATTTCAAAAAAGTATGTATTTGCCGCAGCATCACGGGGGGGACCATCATGGCTGCCATGAGTGAAGGAGCGTTATCGTTCGAAGCGCTGCGGAGAAAGATACGCGTCGGCACCGGGAACTGCAAGGCCAAACGCTGTCGGCCTAAGATCGAGGCCATGATCCAAGAATTCAAAGAGAACCAGAAAACCTCCGTAAAGACCACTGCGGTTCACTAATCCGACAGTCGAAAAAATTATAACCCGCTAGGAAGGTAGTCTGCTCGTAGCGGTTTTTTTCACTGGAGCCGAATTAAGGCTTCGGCTATTCGCTCGACACCTTGGCGGATTACATCCATCGAAGCGGCAAACGCCATCCGCAAATTGTTGTCGGCACCGAAGGCGATTCCAGGAACCAGTGCCACCTTCCCTTCCTCAAGTAGAAACTCTGCAAGCGTGATGGATCCTCCGACCGTTTTTCCCTTAAACGATTTTCCATAAAAAGCGGAAAAATCCGGGAATGTATAAAAAGAACCCACCGGCTTATAACAGGTGACACCGGGAATATCTAGTAACCAGTCAAAAAGAGCGTTTCTTCTTTTTTGGAACTCATCGACCATCCGTTTCACGTCGACTTCCGATTCGTTGAGCGCGGCGATGCTTGCTGCTTGGGAGATAGAGGTCGGGTTGGAAGTGGACTGTCCCTGGAGTTTGCTCATTTGTTTTACGATGTCCGCGC
>CAZVZT010000276.1:0-1622 GCA_964631515.1 uncultured Nitrospinaceae bacterium | reverse complement strand
CTTCATGCGCTCTGCTTCGCCGCGGTCTAGCCTTTTCGACGCCAACTGGCAAGCCTTACCGAAGCCAACAACGCCGGCAACGTTTTCAGTACCTCCCCGTCGTTTTTTCTCCTGCCCCCCACCGCAAATGAGGGAAAAGAGTGGAGGAGTCCCGCGCCGGATGAACAAGGCACCTACCCCTTTGGGGCCGTACAGCTTGTGCGCCGACAAGGAAAGTAAATCGACCGGCAACGACTTGACATCGATGGGAATTTTTCCCACGCTCTGCACAGCATCGGTATGAAAGAGAATTCCTCGTTCACGGACAATTTCTCCGATGCGTTCGATGTCCTGCAGAGTTCCCACTTCACTGTTTGCGTGTTGAATCGTAACCAACGCCGTGGAATCAGTGAGAGCGTTGCGCACGCGCTCTGGGTCAACGCAGCCACAACGATCCACCGGCAGACGCTCAACCCGATAACCCAGCCCTTCGATTTGCTGCAACGGATTCAGCACTGCCGAGTGTTCGATCTCGCAAGTAACGATATGGCGTTTTTGCTGATTGGGAGCAAGCGCTACGCCGGAAATTGCAAAGTTATCCGATTCAGTACCACCACTGGTGAACACGATCTCTCCGGGTTCGGCACCGATGAGCGCGGCCACCTGTTCTCGTGCTTCGTCCAGACGCACACGGGCCCTCCGCCCCTCAGAATGTACGCTGGACGGGTTACCAAATCCCTCCCTGTATAAAGGGAGCATTGATTCCAGGACTTCGGGAGCCAAAGGAGTCGTAGCGTTATGGTCAAGATAAATTTTCTGCAAGGTTAGAACCGGTTGGGAAAAAGTAGTATTCAGAGCCACACTTTATGAACCAAGCCTGACTGGTTACTAAACAATATTTCACCAGTGCTTGCGGGAAACAAACGCGTTTTAAACGGGAGTCGATTCCAAATCGGAGTCAGTTTTTTTTCTCATGGGCTAACTCATCTTTAAGTTGGCGGATTTCTTTTTCCATTTGAGGGAGGCGCTCAAGCATACACTCGATGGCCCGCGCAACCGGATCAGGAAAGGCTTCTTCACCGTGACCACTATCCTGTGTGGGCTCGGTCCCAGAGAACACCACCCGCCCCGGCACACCGATGACAGTCGAATATTCCGGAACGTGCTGGAGGACGACCGAACCCGAACCAATTTTCGTGTGCCCCCCGATCTGAGTCGGCCCCAAAACCTGTGCTCCTGCGCCAATTACCACGTTATCACCGATGGTCGGGTGGCGTTTCCCTCTCTTGGTACTCAGACCGCCCAGTGTCACCCCATGGTAAATGAAAACATTATCACCCACTTCTGAGGTTTCGCCAATCACCACACCCATGCCGTGGTCCATGAAAAATCGCTTGCCGATCTTCGCCGCAGGGTGAATCTCGATGCCTGTGAGCCATCGCATGAAATAGGAAATAAACCGGGCCAGAAACTTGAAGTGAAATTTCCACAACACGTGGGCGATCCGGTAACCAATTAGTGCATGAACACCCGGATAAAGTAGCAATACTTCCCAGAAATGCCGCGCCGCAGGATCTTTTTCGAGGGCAACCTCGATATCTTCCATTATCTGTCTAAGCATTGATTTTCCAATGAGATCAATA
>CAZVZT010000275.1:0-1646 GCA_964631515.1 uncultured Nitrospinaceae bacterium | reverse complement strand
AAAAAATAGGTCTCACCGTTGGGTCCGCGGAATGAGATTTCTTTAACTTCCCAGAGGTGCTTTTTCTTCACATCAGCTTCCGCCGCGTGGTAGCAGTCTTTTCCCTTGCGTTGAAGCAGGAGGAACTTGTTGTTGTCGTTGGCGACGATTTTCCAAGTGAAATAGTCGCTTCGAAGAACGCCTTCTTCATAGTTGATATCGATGATGTTCATGAAACGTTTCTCTCCCTCTTGTATTATATTTTTTCTTCAATAGCTGGGGGGTTAGTAATGAATATTAGCCGCCAGTTCGCGCGCTTTTTTTAGAGTCTGTTTTTTATTGGCAACTGACACACCTTTAATGAGTATTTGCGCGAACTGGAGCGTGGGGTCGTCTGCCCCTGCCACTTCCTGTCCGTTTTCCTTGATAAAATTTAAGATTTCGGATTCCTTGAGCTGGATGGGCGAACTCAAGTTGTCCTTGAGAGGCGTAGTTTTGGAGTTGCCAGATGATTTCAGCTCTTCCGGAATGGGGTCCTTCAAGACGCGGATTTCTGGTGTGATCCCCTGCTCGGTGATGTCCGTGCCCGAAGGCGTGTAGTACTTGGAAGTTGTTAGGCGCAGCCCGGACCCGCTGCTGGTGCGGAAGATGGTCTGGACCGAACCTTTGCCATATGAATTTTCTCCGATGACAAGAGCTTTTCCCGAATCCCTGAGGGCTCCTGCAACGATTTCCGACGCGCTGGCGCTGTTCTGGTTGATAAGAACGACCACCGGTATGGAATGCAGGGTGTTTTTGTATTTGGCCCGGTACTCCTTGTAGTCGGACTTTTCTCTTCCCTGGGTATACACAACGAGCCGGTTACGCAGTAGAAAGTGACTGGCTACCTTGACCGACTGCTCGAGGAGCCCACCCGGATTATCCCGCAGGTCGAGTATAAATTCCTTCGCCCCATCACGTTTTGCCTTGGTGAGAGCATCTCTCAGTTGGTCATGGGTTTGCTTGGAAAAACTGCTAATCTTGATGAGCCCAACATGATCCTTCAGAGGCTTATATTCTACGGTCTCAATGGAGATGATCTCCCGGGTTAACACGTAAGTGTGTTCGCGGTCGTCTGTTTTCCTGTAGAGCGAGACGGTGACCTTGGTATTAGGATAGCCTCTCAGCATATCGGCCAGTTCGGCGATCTGGGTTTCCTTGACCTTTTTGCCGTTGACCTTGACAAAGGCATCGTCCGGTAGGATCCCGGCGCGCTGGGCCGGGGAATTTTTCATCGTTTTCACCACGTAGAGCCGGTTGTCTTTCATTGTGATGACCATTCCCAGTCCGCCGTACTTCCCTTCTGTATCCTGCATGGATCTGTTAAGGGTGTCCTCGTCCATGTATTGGGAATAAGGGTCCAGTGAACTCATGAGTCCGGTTACAGCGGCGGTTTCAAGCTCTTCTTTGCTCAGTTTGCCGCCCAACTCCTCAAACAGAAAGTAATAGGCTTTCTTGAAGGCTTTCAGGTTTTGATCCCAGTTGAAGTTGAGCTGGTAGTGGATGGTCGAGTCGGCACGGGAAATGGACTGGCCTTCCGGGGTATCTGTGATGACGATGCTTTCTTCGTTGACCGAGCGGATCATCTCATTGATAGCGACGGTAAACATTTTTTTAAAGTCGGGGGG
>CAZVZT010000274.1:0-1658 GCA_964631515.1 uncultured Nitrospinaceae bacterium | reverse complement strand
CTCCATCCGGTCGCCATCATGCTGGCAGTACTGCTGGGAGCCGAGTTTTTTGGACTGGTTGGCGTCATCCTCGCGGTTCCCGCAGTGGCCATTCTCAACGTTCTGTGTACTCACGGACTTAAGCAGTATAAAATCTCTTCCTTTTTTACATCCCACTGAAAAACTTTCTGAATAGACGGTTTGTTACGTAGTCGCCCCGGCTGTGAACAGGTGCAGTCCGATTACCACCGTGATACCAGCAGAAAGGTAACGTAGCCGAACAAGGTGGACTGAAATGGTTTTAAATCGTATTGCGCGGCTTACAAGGAAAGCATAACATCCCATCGCCAGCATCATACCCAAGCTGAACGAAAGAACGTAGCCAAACACCAGTAGAACGGACTGGGACAACGCGACGGGAATCAGGAGTAGAATGGAAGAGGACCCTGCCATTCCGTGCAAAACACCCATGCCAAACAGCGCCCACTCGGATCGGGATTTATGGGCTTTCCCAAATCCTCCGGTGCGCTCCTTCTTCCACTGCCACACGAATACCCAGAGCCCGAGTCCGATCATGGAAGCGCCGACCCATTGCTCTGCGCCGGAAAGGTCCATGGCCTCGAAGGTGGTTTTCATTCCTGTCATCAGTCCCGCTAGAACGAACAGCATTACGGCGTGTCCGGTTGACCAACGTAGTGCGAGCGGCAGGGTTTTACGGAAAGGAAGCTTTTCCAAGATCAGCATGGAGACGGTGGTGATATGATCGGCGTCCATAGCGTGCAGGCATCCCAAGGCCAACCCGCCCAAAAGAAATACGGTGTAATCCATGGTCTGGTTTCGTTTGGTTTGAAATAATTTGTGGGGCGGAGGAATATTTTCCTGTCCCCCCATATCCTTGGTGTGGTAAACGTAAACCTTATCTCTAGAGAACTAAAAGTAAAATATTTATTTTCGTAATGGGCGCTTATGGAATGGGGTTCAGACGAGCACAAAGAGCTGTTCTGTAGATTTTTCATCGATACGCATAAGCCGTTTACACCTGATGAGTTGCCGTGGCCCGATCTCGACGGGGTGACGATTGAAAAACTCGCCGGGTTTCCTATCTGGGACTATGCGGTGCATACGGAGCGGCAGGTGTTTAACAAGTTGACGGCCTATGCGGCGGAGGAATCCGACCCCCTACTCAAGGAAGCTCTAGCACTTCAAGCCTATGAGGAGGGACGGCACGCGGATATCCTGAAATATTTTCTCAACCGCTACGATATCCCTTTCAAGGAGATTCCTGATAAACCGTTGCCGGACAATCTGGAACAATGTTTCATGAGTACCGGTGCGGGTGAGTGCATCGATTCGTTTTTTGCTTTTGGGTTTCTGGAAATCTCCAAATCGACCGGGGACTACCCCACCGAATTGATTGAAGTGATGGAACCCATCGTTCAAGAGGAAGCGCGGCACATCCTTTTTATCCAGAACTGGCTCCTCTTCCAAAAACGGCGTCGGACCTACGCGTTGCGTGGAGTTCATAGTTTTCTAACACTATGGTCCTTCTGGGCAGCGGGATGGTCCCGTCTCATGGATCTCAAGAATCTGGGTGGGTCAGCATTCACCATTCAAGCCCGGGAGCATGAAAATTCCTCCATGTCGCCGAAAGATTTCATCAACCTCTGCCAACGCGAAAA
>CAZVZT010000273.1:0-1681 GCA_964631515.1 uncultured Nitrospinaceae bacterium | reverse complement strand
GACCGGCGCTACGCCATCGATGCCGGAAAGATCAAACGGGAACTGGGATGGAAACCTGAGGAGACGCTGGACACCGGACTACACAAGACGGTGCAGTGGTACCTCAAACATTCCGCATGGGTCGAACGCGTGATGTCGGGCGCCTATCGTGGTGAACGACTGGGGCTAAGCATGGCTGTGGATGAAAAACTAAAATGATCAAAAAGGGAATCATTCTCGCAGGAGGGTCGGGCACACGGCTTTACCCGCTAACTCATGTCATTAGCAAGCAGTTGATGCCGCTTTATGACAAGCCGATGATTTATTATCCGCTGAGCACTCTCATGATGGCTGGTATCAAGGATATTTTGATCATCACCACGCCTGAGGATCAAGATCTATTCCAGTCATTGCTTCAGGATGGAAACCAGTGGGGCATACGAATCCGCTATGCGGTGCAACCGCATCCGGGTGGATTGGCCGAGGCATTCATCATCGGAAGAGATTTTGTGGGAAAAGACGGTGTATGCCTTGTCCTAGGGGACAATATTTTTTATGGAGACAGCCTGGTAAGCCTAATCCAACGCGCGTGCAAGCGAAAAAAAGGTGCTACCGTATTCGGCTACTGGGTTAAGGACCCGGAAAATTACGGCGTCGCCGAGTTCAATCCCAAGGGAAAAGTGGTCCGACTTGAGGAGAAACCAAAAAAACCAAAATCCAATTACGCGATCACCGGACTTTATTTTTACGATAATAGAGTACTGGATATTGCAGCATCGCTGAAACCCTCGAGGCGGGGCGAACTGGAGATCACCGACGTGAACAAGGCGTACCTCAAAAGAGACGAGTTGGCGTTGGAAAAGATGGGAAGAGGATTTGCCTGGTTGGATACGGGTTCGCATGACGCTTTGCTGGCGGCGGCCAATTTCGTCGAGACTATAGAATCGCGGCAAGGACTCAAGATCTGCTGTCCGGAGGAAATTGCCTTCAAAGCAGGATGGATCTCCGCCACAGACCTCAATCACCTGGCCCAGCCTCTGAAAAAAAACGGATACGGCCAGTACCTATCGAACCTGATTCGGCAATCCAAAGCACGCTGAATTCTGCTTCACCCATTCCCTTCACAAATCATGCGCATTCTCTTAACAGGAAAAAGTGGTCAGGTAGGTGGGGAGCTTCGACACATCCTTTCCAAGTTCGGAAAAACAATTGCAACAAACCGAAACGAACTGGACCTTTCAGATCCGGACCAGATACGCAACACGGTCCGGCACTTTCGCCCGGAGCTCATTGTCAACGCTGGAGCTTATACGGCGGTGGATAAAGCGGAATCGGAACCAGAGACTGCCCGGGCCGTAAACGGCATCGCCCCGGGAATTCTCGCCGAGGAAGCTCGCACCGTAGGAGCCGCCCTGATCCACTATTCAACAGATTACGTTTACAGCGGTAAGGCGAGAGCGAAACCATACCTGGAAACAGACTCCACCGATCCTGCCAGTGTTTATGGAAAAACCAAACTCGAAGGCGACCTCGCTATCAAAAAGAGTGGGGTGCCACACTTGATTTTCCGCACGAGTTGGATCTATGGTCGGGAAGGAAAAAATTTTTTGCGCACGATTTTGCGACTTGCGGGAGAACAGGAGGAACTCCGTGTTGTCGACGATCAGATCGGAACACCAACCTGGTGCCGATCCATTGCTGA
>CAZVZT010000272.1:0-1694 GCA_964631515.1 uncultured Nitrospinaceae bacterium | reverse complement strand
TCCAGCCCGTTGGCCCACGTGGCGAATTCCAAAAGCATACAACACACGGGCAAACCCGACAGACTTGCTTTTTTCGAGAGCACCGATCAAGTTCTGTGCTGATTTTTCCGCGAGGCGCTCCAGCCGAACAAAATCCTGAAGTTTTAGTTTGTACAAATCGGAGAAATGTTTCACCCCCCCCTTGCTGACCAGTTGGTCGATGACTGCAGGACCAAGGTGGTCGATGTCCATAGCATCGCGCGACGCGAAATGAAGCAAGCGCTCCCTGAGTTGAGCAGGGCAAACTGAATTGGTGCAACGCAATACCGCCTCATCTTTAGAACGGTAGGTAGGCTCCTTGCACTCGGGGCATTTAGACGGCATTCTGAATCGCGGGCCACGCCTTTCTCCCACACTTTTTATAACCTCGACTACTCTGGGAATGATCTCGCCCGCCTTCTCAACCACCACCCGGTCGCCTATGCGGATATCCTTACTGGCAATTTCATCTTCGTTGTGCAGGGTAGCGCGGCTGACTGTGGAGCCGGAGATAGTGACCGGGGTGAGGACCGCCACTGGAGTAATCGCACCGGTACGCCCCACCTGACAGGTAATATTTTCCACTCTCGTTTCTCCCTTCTCAGGTTCATACTTAAACGCAACCGACCAGCGCGGAAACCTAGAGGTCGCGCCCAGTTTTTTTTGATAGTCCAGGGAGTTGACTTTGATTACGAGTCCGTCGACATCGTATTCCAACTCATCCTTTTTCTTTTCCCAGGTTTCGATCCATGGCAGGACTTCTTCAAAATTTCCACATAGATACCTATTAGAGTTTGTATGAAACCCCATCTTCTCAAGTTCGCTCTGAACTTCATACTGAGTAGAAAATGGCATGGGGTCCATAAACCCAACGCCGTAGACAAATATATCGAGCTTCCGGGCAGCTGTTATAGACGGATCCAGTAGGCGTAGGGACCCAGCGGCAGCGTTTCTTGGATTAGCAAACAAGGTTTCACCGGTGGCTGCTCTGATCTCATTGAGTTTTTGAAAACTTTTGCGCGGCATGAAAACCTCTCCTCGGACCTCCATCAGCCTGATTTTCTCTTTTTCCGTGCAAATATTTAAAGGGATGGAATGTATGGTTTTCAGGTTGGCCGTGATGTCTTCGCCTTTCTTCCCGTCGCCCCGGGTGGCGCCTTTAACAAAAATACCGTCCTCATAGGTCAGCGTCACTGCAAGCCCATCAAACTTGAGCTCGACAAAATATTCGATCTCATCAGGGGAAACATCTACCAGCCCTTTGACAACCCTCTCACGAAACTCCTTCAGTTCTCCAACGTTATAGGTATTGTCGAGGCTGAGCATCGGGATTTTGTGGGCAACAGTGTCAAACCTGTCGGCAACCTTGCCGCCAACCCGCTGAGTGGGAGAGTCGGGAGTGACCCATTCGGGGTGCCGCACCTCCAGGTCCTTCAACTCTTGCATGAGGCGATCGTATTCCCGGTCAGAAATCTCAGGTTGGTTGTGAATGTAGTAGAAGGTATCGTGCCGCCGTATTTTTTGGCGCAGGCGTTCGATTTCCTGTGCCTCCTGTTTAGACATATCGGGTTTATTCATCTTGTGGAAGATTCGCGTCCGAAACCATACGACTGCCAGAGTTTCAAACTTTACCAAGACACATCATAATTGTTTGTTCAACGATGGGCAACTATTGC
>CAZVZT010000271.1:0-1738 GCA_964631515.1 uncultured Nitrospinaceae bacterium | reverse complement strand
GTATTCAAACTTATTTATCGTGCGAAAAAAGATGATAAAAAAATCATCGCTCTGTGCATGGGCGAGCGGGGGGAGATAAGCCGGATTCTCTCGCCGCTATTGGGTGGGTTCCTCACCTTTGGGTCACTGGAAACAGGAAAAGAAAGCGCCCCGGGGCAGATAACAGCCGTAAAGTTGAGAGATATTTATCGCGTAGGAGATAAGCGCGACTTGTTTAAAATTTATGGCGTCATAGGAAATCCAATTTCAAAAAGTATGGGCTACCTGATTCACAACCGGGCTTTTAAAGAGACCGGATCGTCCGATATCTACGTTCCCTTTCTCGTCGATAATGTAGAAAAGTTCTTTAAAGGTTTCAGTCCTTATTTTGAGGGGCTGAGCGTAACCATGCCGTTCAAGGAAGATATTATGGCGGTGATAGATGAGGTTGACGAAACCGCCCGCAAGATTGGAGCTGTCAATACCGTGGTGCGCGATGGGGAAGGATGGAAGGGTTACAATACGGATTGCACGGGCGCGGTAAAGGCTCTGGAGGAGCACATTGATCTTAGTGGAAAAAAAGTACTCATCATAGGAGCGGGGGGTACCGCCAAGGCGATTGGTCATGGAGTGCGTGAGAAAGGCGCGAAAATCACCGTTACCTATAACAAAAATAAAGAGCGTGGAACCCAATTGGCAAAGGAACTGGGAGCAGAGGTTGTGAATGTTCAGGATGCGGGTGAAGAAGAGGTAGACGTTCTCATCAACTGTTCGCCGGTTGGGATGAACCCTGATGTGGAAGCAACGCCAATTTCTTCACGCCACTTGCGAAAGGGAATGATCGTTTTCGATTCCGTATACAATCCGCCGGAAACCCGATTGATCCGTGATGCTAAAGCAGCCGGATGCATTGCCATCTCAGGAATTGAGTTGTTCATCAATCAAGCCGTCGGACAATTCGAGCTATGGACTGGACAAAAAGCCCCCGTCAACCCCATGCGTGATGTCGTTGTGAAAACGATTGAAGGACAATAAACCCTCTTAGCCACGGATGAACACAGATAAAAAGAATATCTTTTAAATTGGTCGATGATTTTTCTCGTTCCCATGCTCAAGCGTGGGAACGAAGAGGAAAGGTATCGATTACTTCTGATGCATATTGCATGCAGGAAAAAGATCCAGTTATTACCCGTGGACGTAGTCCACTACTTGCCGATGCAGAAGGAGTTGAATATCTGGTCGAGCAGGTCATCTTCTACGAATTTTCCCAGTATAGCGGCAAGGTGGTTCATGGCGATATCAAGATCAGTGGCGACAAATTCTTCTGACAGTTTTTGTTCGAGTGATTCAAGAGTTGCACCTAACGCTGTAGACGCGTCAACCAGATGGGCACGGTGCCGTTCGCGTGTTATAAAAATAGTTTCACAGGACTTTTCTTCGCCGACAATATGATTATGAATTGCGTCTATAAGCGTGTTGAGTCCGTTTTGTTCTTTCACCGAGATGAAGATGGGATTATCCATGTTCATTTTTAATTTCAAGTCATCGATAGACCATATTTCAGGAAGGTCGCATTTGTTGATGATAACCAGTCTGGGCCTGTCACTCACTTCTTTGCACATGAGATCATCATTTTCATCAAGAGACTGTGATCTGTCAAAGATGACAAGGACAAGGTCGGCGAGTTCTTTAGCTGATCGGGTTATTCGTATGCCTTACTCCTCTATGATTTCATGTTGTTTTCGGAGTCCGGAAGAGT
>CAZVZT010000270.1:0-1759 GCA_964631515.1 uncultured Nitrospinaceae bacterium | reverse complement strand
TCACCATTGAGATTCCCCATCACACAACGCATTCTACGAGCTAACATAGAGAGCCTCAAGCAACTCAGGAGATACCCGAGAGAGGCAGAGACACTCTCACAAATTTCTACGGCCTGTCGCCACTATTTGTTTTTACACAACAACTGCTCTATCGTATTTAGATCCTCAAACCGATCGACGCCGATAGAATTTCTTTCAGTTTCCGTTACCCGGATAGAATATCCGTTTTCAAGGACTCTCAACTGCTCCAGTTTTTCCAAGTTCTCCAACCGGGAAGCCTTGAGCCGGGGGAACCGTAAAAGAAAGGACTTCGTGTACGCATACAATCCGATATGCTTGAACCCGAAAATACTAGAGGTTGTCCCATTTTGGTCCGTTTCATGCCCGCCCTCCGGCCAAGCCTCCCTGTCGTAGGGAACTGGTGCGCGTGTAAAATACAGAGCACGCCCATTTTCGTCCGCCACCACCTTGCAAATATCGGGGTTAGACATCTCCCCTAGATCACGAAGAGCAGTCATCAGCGTCGACACTGGCGGATCAGAAGAATCGAGCAGAGGCCGGATGACAAGGTCGATATTCTCCGGAGGAATAAGCGGCTCATCCCCCTGAACGTTGACAACAATACCACACTCTATTGTTTCTGCCACCTCTGCGACCCGGTCAGTGCCAGTAGAATGCTCCGCAGAGGTCATTATCGCCCTCCCACCAAACTTATTAACCGCATTAGAAATGCGCATGTCGTCGGTCGCCACAACAACCTCGGACACTAACCTTGCCTTTTCTACCTGTTCTGCCACCCACTGAATCATGGGCTTACCGTGAATGAGCGCCAGCGGTTTTCCTGGAAACCGAGTCGATGCCCATCGCGCTGGTATTACAGCAAGGATTTTTTTCTCACCAGACATTGAGTTCACAAAACTTTTCTTAGAAGGTTATTTAGGTATTCGAAAAACATCCCCTCAACATTAGTAGGCGTGGGGATTTATAAACCCTTTCCAGAACGTCATTAAAATGATTTTAAGGTCGAAGAGAAGCGACCAGTTTTTAATATAGTAAAGGTCAAATTCGATCCGTTTATTGAGCGAAGTATCTCCCCGCCAGCCGTTCACTTGCGCCCACCCCGTAAGACCCGCCTTCATTTTTAACCGGAGCATATATTGGGGAACTGATTGCTTGAACTCTTCTACAAAAACTGGTCTTTCGGGGCGGGGCCCAACCAGACTCATATCTCCTTTGAGAACATTGAACAGTTGTGGTAGTTCATCAACGCTGGTTTTTCTTAGGAAAGCGCCGAGCCGAGTTTTACGGTCATCGTTCTTATTGGCCCAGACTGGTCCAGTCTTGTCTTCGGCATCAACACGCATTGAACGGAACTTAAGCATCTCAAATTCCTTACCATCCAAGCCAACGCGCTCCTGACGAAAGATAATGGGGCCTCTCGATTCCAGCTTGATCAAAACCGCAACCAGCAATAGAACCGGAGCGCTCAAAAGAATCGCCAGAACAGATAGCACAATATCAGATACGCGTTTGACCACAAGGTTCCATCCATAAAGGGGAGATTCGGTGAGGTTAACGATGGGAAGCCCGTCCAGCTCCTCCACACCCGCCTGCAGATTCATAAATTTGAGTAGATCGGGAACCACTTTGATGTCGATGGTTTCCTCGCTCAGGTTAGCAAGCACCTTCTCCATCCGGTCATTGGCTTTGAGAGGAAGTGCAATATATAATTGATCTATCCCATGCGTTCGGATGATCC
>CAZVZT010000269.1:0-1772 GCA_964631515.1 uncultured Nitrospinaceae bacterium | reverse complement strand
ATGCAGACTGAGGAGATGTTGATCGTGGTTCAGGTCAATGGTAAGGTGAGACACCGGATCATGGTGCCCACGAATGCAGATGGAGAGGCCGTGAAAGCCCGGGTGTTGGACGATCCAAAGATTCGGGAGCAAATGAAAGACAAAGAAATGCACAAGATCATTGTTGTTCCAGGAAAGCTGGTCAACATCGTTGTGAAGTGAAAAATATGAAAGTACGCCAGGGCATCCTTTGCGCTCTCACGTTTTGCTTTGCGATTGCTGGATGCGGATACCATCTTGCGGGTCACAGTTCGGCGCTCCCTCCTCACATTCGCACGATTGCGATTCCCGTATTTGAAAATAGTTCTTCCCAACCCAATATTCATCGTGAGTTGACCAGTATCATCCGTCGAAAATTTGTCACCGACGGGCGGCTCAAGGTGGTGGACCGCAGAAAGGCCGATCTTTTGCTGAGCGGCACTCTGGTCTCTTACGACCTGCGCGTGGTTGCTTTCAGCGGCACGGACGCGGCTTCGGAATATATCGTTCAACTAGGGGTCCAGGTTAAAGCGGTAGACCGGGTTAAAAGGAGAATATTTTTGAAACAACAGAATTTCACCACTAAATGGGATTACCAGACGACATCAGATGTGATCGATTCGGAAACGGCTCGGTTTGCCGCGCTTGAGGAAGCTTATGAAGACCTAGCCGACCGGCTAGTCAGCATCATCGTCGAACAATTTTGATTTCTCTACTATGACTGTCAACGAAATCCTTCATGACATTGAGAAAGGGGAGATTGGTCCATTCTATTTTCTTTATGGGACTGAAAGTTTCTATCGTGTCGAAATTGTTCGGGCTCTCACCCAACAATTGATCACGCCGGATAACCAGGATTTCAACCTGGAACATTTCGAGGCCCGGGAAACTGCGCTGGGCGACTGGTTGGGCGCGGCGCGGACCCTCTCGTTCATGGGGGGGGCTAAGCTTGTGGTGGTACGCAACCTGCACGAGACCACGCTGGAAGATACCGAGGAGCAAATGCTTCTCGATTACGCTGCCAATCCAACTCCCGAAGCCTGCCTCGTGATTACTACGGACAAGGCGGACCGGAAAAGAAAACTTTTTAAAACCCTCACCGCGGTCACTGGAGCGGTATCCTGCGAAGAGCCACATGAAGCAGGCCTCATCCCTTGGGTCAAGCGGCGTGCTCGGTCTATGGGATACGAATTGCAGGCGGAGGCGGCACGAAAAATGGTGGATCGAGTTGGGCCCAAACCGGGAATCCTAGCTCAGGAACTGGAGAAGGTGATTACGTACGCAGGAAAATCAAAAACGGTCAGTGGAGAGATGGTGGCAGAGTTGGTCGGGGAGATAAAGATGGAAAACGCCTTTGCGCTTACCGAGGCGTTGAAGGAAAGGAGATCGGAGAAGGCCCTATGTTTGCTGCGCAATCAACTCGACCATGGGGAAGAGCCGCTTAAAATTCTAGGCCTGATAGCATGGCAGTTTCGCACTTTATGGGAAGTGAAATGTCACGAGGCAAGAAAACTGGGACCGAAGAAAATTGCGGAACTGATGGGAGCAAAACCCTTCATGGTGGAAAAGGCTCTGCAGTACACAAAAAATTTCAGTCAGGAAACGTTGAAAAACGGCCTCAAGAATCTGTTTGAAGCTGACCTGGAACTGAAAACCTCCGGGAAGGATCCGCAAGGTGTATTAGAATCACTGCTTCTGAAGTTGTGTCTAGGTTGAAACGGTAGCTTGCTGGCTTTTCCTGATAAGAGTTTTCA
>CAZVZT010000268.1:0-1778 GCA_964631515.1 uncultured Nitrospinaceae bacterium | reverse complement strand
GCTGGGTTCCAAGCCCTTTTTTGGCCATTCCCCAGGAGATCAGGAACATGAGGGTAAAGACTAGGGCGAGCAGGTAACTGACATCAGCGCCTACGGTGCCAGAGGGAGCCAGAAAACCAGGTCTTGCCAGCAGTTCTTTCATTGGGATTCATTCGTATGGGTGTTGTGGGGGTATGTGGGTTGAGGATTAAATGACTCTGGGTTGCAAGTTGTCCAAAAACAAGAATCCCCCCGATTCGGTTACTTTTTTCGTTCCAGAAGCCAGGTACCACCGTAAAACTCCACCGCACCTGCGATCGACAAGTAAAGGAGAGGTTCCATTTTCCACCGGCCAAAAAAAAGCACTACCACCAAGGTGATTGTAGCGAGGCCTAGCATCTGTAATGACCGTCCCAAGTAATAGGCGAAGGGATTCATGAGGGCTTAACTTCTCAGGTCGGCTCTTACCTGATTGTTTGCGTTGATCAACTGTTCTATGTTTTCCCGTGCGAAGTTCTGGATAGTTTCTTTCACCATCTGCAGGACAATTTCTCCCTGTGGTGTCAAAGCGCCGGAGGAGTCGGGCAGTACTTCTGAGCCCGCATTTGCAGCAATTTTTTCAAATCGAGCTATGACTTCCTTATTGTTGTACAAGTCGTTCAGTGGGTAACTGTAGAGAAGCTTTACATAGTCCCGCTCTTTTTCAGTCTCCTTTTTCGAGTCCCATACGATATTTTCCATTTCGATAGAAACAGGTTTACTCTTCGTTCCCGAAAGGACTTTCTTAATCTTATTGAAATAACTGCTCATGTTTTTGTCGCCCTTGAGCTCGTCTTGGGGAATCTTAGAACTGATCTCGAACTCGATATTATCTTCGACTACGCCGGGGCGGCTGATTTCGTAGGTAATGTTTTCGTGATTGAACCGACGGCCTTTTTTTGGGGTGTACATTTTCTGCGTCTCCCCAATCAGTTGAGTAAGACCGTCGCCTGCGAACTGACTGAAAAGAATCCTTTTCAAAGTTGCCATGGAACTTCCTCCTAAAATGAAAAATACCACCCTAACCCAAAAGCCAGGAAAGGACAGCAAATTTAATGAAAACACGCAGCATAACACGTTTGCTATTTCATGAAAACACTAGATTTTCCGGGAGAACAAAAAAAAGAGAACAAGCTGTTTTTACAAAGATTTAACCGGAAGCAGACTTGAGAAATTTATTCGATCCACTCGCCTGATAGACGTACTGCATCTGAATGCAGCCTGTTTCTTTGTTAGCGCAGTAGAAATTCAAAAACTTAATCTTGGCGAATTTTTCGTCGGCGGTTTTTACGGCGTAGGTGTTAGCCTTAGGCGTGAGTTTATGCGTCAGGTAGTTGTATCTATACCATTTCAGGAGAATGGGGTTTTCTGTTTCGGTGCGCGTGGCGCTGTCCTGAATATAGTTATTGAGGGGGGCCTCCGTGATTTGGTTGAACCCCGCAGAATTCCCCAGGTCTACCAACCCTGCCTTGCCGAACTTGTTGGTGGCACCCCCGTTCGAGATCACCTTACTGCGGCGGAACGCCAAGTCCCATTCAAGGGAGGTCGGATCCTGGATCTTCACCACTCCGCCACGGGAAAAGTCGAAGTAAACCCAGTTATCCTCTGAAGAGGCGTTGATCATCACCACGCGTGGGGACATGAGATTTGGCAGAACCGCTGCAGGCGCGGTCGGTAACACTGGTGGGCCATCTGCCTCCCCTTCTTTCGGCAGGTTCACGCTGGGTGAGCCCAGAAAACTCTCCATTTGTATCATTTTT
>CAZVZT010000267.1:0-1789 GCA_964631515.1 uncultured Nitrospinaceae bacterium | reverse complement strand
ACAGACGCTACTGTTTTGTTATTAGGCGAAAGCGGCACAGGGAAGGAACTGGTAGCCGATGCTATACATTATAATAGTCCGAGAAAACATTATCCCTTCATTAAGGTAAGCTGTGCATCATTACCTGAATCCCTCCTCGAAGCAGAACTTTTTGGCTATGAGAAAGGAGCCTATACAGGCGCTTTAAAACAGAAAAAAGGCAGGTTTGATTTAGCACACAAGGGGACTATCTTCCTTGACGAAATAGGAGAGACACCCCATAGTGTTCAGGTAAAGTTGTTAAGGGTGCTTCAGGAGAGGGAATTTGAGAGGTTAGGCGGAACAGAGACCAGAAAAGTAGATATCAAGGTTATATGCGCGACTCAGAGGGATTTAAAAAAAGAAATGCAAAGAGGAGGATTTAGAGAAGACCTGTACTTTCGTCTTAATGTACTCCCCATACACCTGCCACCCTTAAGGGAACGGAGGGGCGACATTTTGTTTCTGTCCAACTTCTTTCTGAAACGCCTTGCGGGAATGCATCAAAAACCCATAAAGGACTTTTCAATCGAGGCTAAAGAATTGCTTTTTAATTATCACTTCCCCGGAAACGTGAGGGAATTAGAAAACGTTTGTCATAGGGGTCTGCTTTTGAGCAAGGGAAAAGAGATTGAATCCTGGGACCTTCCAGAGGAAATTTCTAGCTGCAATAAAGAAGACTTAAGTACCTCTGACAATATCCGTAGTTTTGAGCCATTGTTCACGGCGACCAGGGCCTTCGAAAAAGAATATATATCAAGGATACTGCAAGAGACAAAAGGGAACAAGGGTCTGGCAGCAAGGCTCCTAAAGGTTTCGAGGAAGACTCTCTGGGAAAAGTGCAAAACCCTGGGAATTTCGAATGGCTTACAGACTTTGTCCGTTGAAAATGTCGAAAACTCCGGTTTTGCCAAAAAATCCTGACAAAGCATAGCCGCAAATATGCAGCCTGTTACTCATGCCCGGTCATGAACCATGTTTCCACAGAAAGTTGTCGGTAACCAGCGGTGGCCCGAGGATCGATTCGGCAAAGACGGTGAAAACGCGGAACGGTAAACATAACCAGTGACCGGGGTTCAGGGGCAATGCATTCGGAAATTTCTACGATTGTTTGCTTGCCTGTTTCATCCTTCTCTTCGCCGTAAACGATCAATTCACCGCCCCAATCAGCATCCCATTCATCGTGGAAGTAGGCTGCTATTGCCAGTCGACGAAGGGATGAGGCTTGTTGAGAGGTCACATCCGCCTTATTGGTATCATCATGTATGAAGAGGCAGTCACCCACTTCGTAAGAAAAATAATTTAAATTCAAATGAGCCTGCTTACTGTCAGGAGAGGAACCAGTGTAGTCGGTAATGCAAGGTAGATTGATCTTGTCCAGAAATCTCTCCTTCTCCCGTTGCCCCATATCTCCCTTGCTCCAATTTCCGCAATTCGGAAAAGCACGGGTTACCGCAGGTATGTCCGCAAGTTTTTTCCATGTCGCCCGGTTCATGGCCTTCTGGAAAAAAGCCTGGTCTTCAGGAGTCCAGAATTCTTCAAGCACCAACACCGGGTCGTTTTGAAACGAAAATGCTTCTTGATTGAAATCTTTAAACAGAACTTTCATAAAATTATCAAAGAAACCATAGTGCAGCTTCGCCGCAACCAAAATAGATACTAAATAGAATTTTAATTTCAGTATTGCTTCGAATTTCGGGTTTAGATATTCAAATTTTTTTCAACAATTTACACAACAACTTTGCTAAGCCTTGCATAAGGCACAAAAGTT
>CAZVZT010000266.1:0-1790 GCA_964631515.1 uncultured Nitrospinaceae bacterium | reverse complement strand
TTGAATACAACCCGATGAAAATAGTTCGCGGTACAAAAAATATTGTCGGCCCAATTTCCTATCCGGTTGTGGCCATTGGGAACTTTGATGGCGTCCACATCGGTCATCAGATCATTTTTCGCAAAGCTGTGGAGCTTGCTTGTGCGAATGAGGGGACTGCGATTGCTCTCACTTTCGAGCCACACCCGCTCAAGGTCACCGCGCCTAAAAGGGCCCCTCTCCTGTTAACCACGTTTCGTAAAAAGATGGGGCTGATTGAAGAACATGGGATTGGTCACGTGATTTGTGCCGACTTCACCCGGCAATTTGCCGACCAACATCCTCGAGATTTTGCCCGAAATGTTCTTGTCGAACGAATTGGGGTCCGGGAGGTCGTGGTTGGATTCGACTACGCTTTTGGGCGGGGACGGGAAGGGACTGTGCGTTACCTCAAGGAGATGGGAGAGGAGTACGGGTTCCAGGTCCATGTTGTCGAGCCGGTTAGGCTCCATGGGCACCTCGTGAGCAGTTCCCATATTCGAGAGCTCATCGAAGATGGGGAAGTGGGAGCGGCCAGCGAGTTTCTTGGGCGTTATTATTCGATCCCCGGACCGGTAGTCAGTGGTTACAGGACGGGGCAGGCGATCGGATTTCCTACCGCTAATCTCGATACAAGCCGGGTGCAGATTCCAGGTACCGGGGTGTATGCCGTATGGGTCTGGCATGGAGGAAAAAAATATAATGGTGTGGTTAATGTCGGATTCAACCCGACCTTCGATCGTGATACGTTAAATGTCGAGGCGCACATCTTTGATTTTGAGAAGAAAATATACGGACAAGAAATCGAAGTCGTCTTCATTCGTCGTATTCGAAACGAAATCAAATTCGATTCAGCAAATCAACTGGTTGAACAAATTCAAAGAGATATCGAAGCGGCTAAAACCATCCTCGCGGACCTGCCTTGAAAAAATACCAGCAACTCACTATCGGACTCGGTGTTGCTCTAGTGGCACTCTACTACACCTTGCGTAACGTTTCCCTGGACGAGGTGGCGGGATCGTTTAAAGAGATGGACCATATCTATATCATCCCGGCCGTGCTGATCATTGCCTTAGGATATGTGTTTCGCGCCTACCGGTGGCAGGCCCTGCTGGAGCCTACGCTGAAAGTAGATGTTTTGGGCCTGTACTCACCAATGATGGTCGGGTTTATGGGGAACTTTCTTCCCGCCCGCGCCGCGGAAGTATTGCGTCCCTATCTTCTCGCGAAAAAATACAACATCACCTTTTCCGCCGCGCTTGCTTCCGTTGTGATGGAGCGGTTGTTCGATCTGGTGATGCTTCTGCTGATTTTTGTGTGGGTCTTTTGGTTCGAGGCCGACGTGTTTTCCTCCAATATTGAGTTTTCTGGATTTTCCGTTCAAGCCATGGCGATCAAGTTCGGCCAGGTTTGCCTGATCGCAGCCGGGGCTTTTGCCGTATTTATTTACGGGCTTTTGAACCATAAAGAAAAATTGATGAGGCTGGTCCGGTGGTGTACCCGCCGCCTGCCTGAAAAATGGGCGGAAAAAATCGAGTTTCTGGTCGAGGAGTTTACCATTGGGTGCGAGGTGGTCAGAAATTTCCGGAGCTTAGCCAGAATCACCTTGTATTCTCTCCTCCTCTGGGTGACAAATGTATTCATAGCCTACCCACTTTACTTTGCTTATGATCTGCAAAACAAAACGATCGCTTCCCTATTGATTCTTACAGTCATGATCGCCATCTTGATTACGGTGGTTCCCACGCCCGGATTTTTAGGCTCATATAATG
>CAZVZT010000265.1:0-1793 GCA_964631515.1 uncultured Nitrospinaceae bacterium | reverse complement strand
ATCAACAATGACTTGTCCGCGGACTTCTTAGAGGTTTTTTTTGCGGACTTCTTAGAGGTTTTTTTTATTGTTTTGGCCACCGTTTCTCCTAAACTTCAAGTGTTACAGTTTTCCGTCGTACTAAGGATTTCTCCGCTCACTATACAGGTAATTCAATAATTTCCACGAAGAGGGCTCCCAGATCCGGGGTATTCTCGTAGATGAACGGATCTGCGTCAAGGAAAGAATGTCACCAAATCTGGCAAGAAAAAACCACCTTTTTATTGAAAAAGGGATGAGTTTAAGAGGAGCCTAAATCAGGTTCTCTCTATTTGAGAGTCAAAGCAGCCGTCTTTTCAAGTTCGGCCACGGCAAGATTGAAGGTATAAATCGAATCATAGTAACCACTCAAAACCCGCGTGTATATGATGAGCGCTTCAAAAAGGCTACCCGAATCTCCGATCCCAAAATCGTAATTTGCTACTTCCGCCACGAGAAGGGCGCGGGTGATTCTCCGGTTCCGCTTTCCTAATTTCACTTTCTCCCTAGCCTCATCGACAGCAATGAAAGTCTTATGCAGGGTCAGCCGGTCTTCTCCGCCCAGCTTACCTTTTAAATCAGACGTGGAACCGCTGGGAGCGGTGTGGGTGTTCTCGGAAGCACTTTCCGGTCCCGTGGGGGAACCAGCCGTTTCCAAAAAATCCTCAAAAGTTTTTGGAGGGAACTCCACTGGCAGCACATCCTTCTCGACGATTCTGGTATCGGGAGTCAGTTCTCTGCCGATCAATCGCCCCAAGGACAGCTTGGCAACATGCATTTCATGCTTCAACCCAACAATATCGTTCAACGTATCCGAAAGTCCGAGTTTCAACTTGGTAATATCGGACTGTGAGACCTCATCCTCCCCTTCGTCGAATATTTCCTCCAACTTGCTTACCGCTTTTTCGAAATGGCCCTGAACCTCCTCTGCGATATCCAATTGTTCCAACTGAGCCTGAATCTGGTAATAATATTTTTTAACCAAAAATGTTACTTCCTCAGGAGAATGAAAAACCTTTCCAGGACTGTTGATGGCATTCAACTTCAAAGCAAGACGAATCGTCTCATCAAGAGAAGGGATTATCTCTTCCTGCCTGTTGGCCCTGGTATCACAAACCGTAACAAAAAAAATTAAAACACACGCAAAAACGACTGAAAGTGCGGTTCGTGAAAAATCAGGCCGGAAATATTGAGGAAAGAAGATACGCCTACGTGGGTTCATCAGAAAATAACTGGTTAACGGTCACTAAAGATTATGTAGAGGAGGAAAAATACAGGAAAAGAAAAAAGGGCACCGAACCCCTTACGAGACCTTGAAGGCAACAGAGACCTTGATGGCAACCAAGATAGAAACACAACTATCTGTCGCGGTCCTTTCCCAAGAGAACACCCAGCCTTGGGCAGAAGTTCAGCACCCCTTTCAGAGTAGTGTAAATCTATCATACGGCCTGCTCCTTGTCAATGACATTTTAGGTGACTTGGAGCTTTAAAATCCTTCAAGCAAACACTAAAGTATTATAAATAATAGTTTTAATGCCAAACTAAAAAAAAACGCCCAACCAGTAAGCAACTTGAACTGGTCAATTAATGAGCCTTATTTATATAATTTACATTTACTGTATTTTTTTACAAAGGATCGCCTGTTCTAGCCGCGTACTAAAGTCATTCATATCAAATTACCGTGATGGGCATCGGAACAAAGGCCAGGACAAACCTAGCCACAGCAGCAATCCCAGTCCTCCGGTACTTCTTGACCTGTAACACTTCTTAGGGGT
>CAZVZT010000264.1:0-1798 GCA_964631515.1 uncultured Nitrospinaceae bacterium | reverse complement strand
TTTAGACAGTCGGCCTGGAGAGACTGTCCGTTTGCTCCAGAACGCGATTGTAACTGCACCTCAGAACGATGTCCTCTATCATTCGCTTGCTCTGGCTCACATTTCAGTCGATCAGCTTGACTCCGCAATCAAAAGGATGCAACAGGCCATTGCTCTCAATAAAAATAAAGACTCCTATTATTTTGAGTTGGGCGCTCTTCTTGAGCGGACGGGAGAATACGAGAATGCTGTTCAGAATATGAAGCGCACCATCGAGCTTAACCCCACGCATTCCAACGCACACAACTTTCTAGGCTACATGTACGCTACCCAAGGGAAATCCTTGGATGAGGCGCTTGACCACTTACAGAAAGCGCTCTCCATTCAACCGAAAAATGGCTATTTCTACGACAGTTTGGGTTGGATTTATTACAAGAGAGGAGAACCTGAAAGAGCCCTCGAAGAACTGAAAAAAGCTATGGTGTATACCCCTCCTGATCCGGTACTGTACAGCCACATGGGCGATGTCTATTTCTCCCTGAAGAATTATTCTAAGGCTAACCAGGCTTGGCGAAACGCTCTTTCTCTGACCTTGGAGAAAATGGAAGATGCGAAAGGGGAAATACCTGACCCACGGGATCTTGAAAAAAAGATCCACAAAGCACAAGGCTTCCTGAACCGTAACTGACCCGGACCTCCCTACGAAAATCTATCCGATGCGTATGCTATTTCCCCATTGGCCCGGGGCAGGGTTTCTGCCGGCTCTGATTTTGTTTACCCTGTCTTGCCAAACCGTGGATGCTCCTGTTTTGCCGCGACCGGAGCCGAAAATTCTACCGCTATTTTCCCTATTTCAGCATTTGGAAACCCGCCAGTCGAACTTTAGGGATGTAAAAACTTTCGCGCGTACAAAAATATCCGGGCAGCGTTTGAACCAGTCATTTCGACAGGCGTTGATCGTTCGGGGAGACGATGCTATCCGGATAGACACATTCAATTTGTTCCGCCAGAGCTTGGGCGTGCTGATTAGTGAAGGAGGGCGGACTTTCCTGTACGATCCCGAAAAAAACCGGATCATTCGCGAACCAGAGGTCTGGAATATGATGCGGCTGATTATGGGGTCCAGTATCGATTTCAGAGAATACATCCGCGTGTTTTCAGGAGGCATTCCGCGGCTTACCTACCTTGAGCCCACCGCTGTCAGGTTGAATCTAGATAAAACGTTTTACCATCTAGAAACAACCGACACCGAAACTGGCGAACGAGTAGACATAGAAATCGATGCCTATACCTTATTGCCGAAAATGGTAACTCGCATGAGAGGGGGGCGCGAACTGCATCGGGTGCGTTGGGACGATTACCGCAAGGTGGGTCCATGGGATTTTGCCCACCGCATCGTTATCGAACTTCGTAATCGAGGCGAAACCGTCACGGTCAAGTATTCCGATCCAGTGATCAACCAGGGGCTTGGGCCCGATGTGTTCCACTTTGCCACGGCATCAATGGAATAAAGTAAAGTTGAGACGAGCTTTATGAAATTAACCTTAAAAACCCCGGCGAAAATTAATCTGGGTTTGCATATTCATCACAAGCGGAAAGATGGGTACCATGAGCTAGAGACTCTCCTACAGATGGTGTCGCTTTACGACGAGTTGGAGCTGGAGTCTTTGACATCCGGTATCGAGCTGGAATGTGATGCCCCGGGGATTCCCACGGATGACACTAATCTTGCCTATCGGGCGGCCCACCTGCTTCAGAAAACCTGCAAAGCCGGAGACCGTGGGGTCCGTATCCGGTTGAAAAAAAAAATTCCCTCCGG
>CAZVZT010000263.1:0-1800 GCA_964631515.1 uncultured Nitrospinaceae bacterium | reverse complement strand
TGCAGCTTCAGTTCCAGCCAGTAGAGACGGGGACATTCATTCGGGAGGTGCTAAAACAGCACAAGCGCCTGTTCGAGGAGAAGCGCTGCGAGGTGAAGCTGGAGTTGGGCGATGCCCCGAAGGTGAACCTGGACTTTAAGGCCATGCGAATGGTTTTTAATAACCTGATTGTAAATGCTTTGCGTTATTCACCTAGCGGATCGTCTCTCACCATTCGGGTGAGACGTGATGAGAAATACTGTCTGATCGATTTTATCGATCAGGGGTTCGGGTTCGAAAAGAAGGAATTAAGAAGGGTGTTTAAAAAGTTTTATCGGGTACAACATCAGGAAACCCAGAACATCGAGGGGGCGGGGCTAGGATTGTTTATTTCCCAGCAGATCGTAAAGAGCCACAAGGGAAATATCAAGGCATACAGCGAAGGCCGCAACCGTGGCACCCGATTCACCGTGAGCCTGCCCTTGAATCTGGCCGCCAGCGAAGTTACAGCTGATGAAATAGTGGAAGAGGTGAGTTGACTGTGCCGGAACGGAATAAAATTTTACTGGTGGAAGACGACCCGCACCTGGCCAAGGGACTGCGGTTCAATCTGGAGCGGGAAGGTTACGAGGTATCCCTGGTTGATAACGGTGTCTCGGCACTCGATTTGTTGAGGGAGGATGACTTCGACCTGCTTATCCTCGACCTCATGCTTCCCACGATGGGTGGACTTGACGTGGCTAGGAAAATAAGGGAAACAAACATGCGTTTCCCCATTCTGATGCTCACCGCTAAGTCGACGAAAAAGGATAAGGAAATCGGGTTTGAAGCGGGTGCTGATGATTATCTCACCAAACCTTTTCACTTGCCTGAACTGCTATTACGCGTAAAAGGAATCTTACGCCGGTGGGAATGGTACAAGGATCCCGTGCACGATCAGGAAATTTTTCGATTTGGTGAAATGTGGATCAATTTTGGAACCGGAAAGGCAAATGGGGTCGATGGTGAGTTTTATCTCACCACCAAGGAAGTTCTTGTCATGAAACTCTTGGTGGTGAAAAAGGGTGACGTCGTCACCCGCGAGGAGTTGCTTGAAAAAGTTTGGGGCTACGACCCGGAAACCGAAACACGCACCGTGGATAATTTTATCTCGCGCCTCAGAAAATATTTCGAAAAGAAACCTCAGAAGCCTCGGCACATCATCACCGTGCGAGAAAAGGGGTACCAGTTCGACTTGTAAGACTCGTTCCCCGTATTACGGCTCAATATTTATCCACGTTTCGATTTTTCTCGCCAGTTGTTCATCGTTAAATCGCTCGACGGAAAGTTTATCGATGAACAGACATTCCCCTAACACCTCAGTTTTCGAAAGCTCCCGGATAAGCCCAGCCTGTTCTCGCTCTACGGCATTGAGTTCCCTGTCTTCCATACGATTGAGGATGACCCCAGCAACATCAATCCCTGCTTTCTTAGCCGCAGTCAGTGTTAGGAGCGTGTGGTTGAGCGTGCCTAGGGTGACTCGACTGACAACAATGAGGGGTAGTCCCAGGTCAAGAGCGAGATCAGCCACCAGGTAATCGGGGCGCAGAGGAACCATGAGTCCGCCAATCCCTTCAACGAGTATTTGATCATGTCGATTCTGGAGCAGGCGGAAGTTTTCTAGAATGCGGTTGATTTCCAGTTCCCGGCGCTCCATCCGTGCCGCCTGCAAGGGCGCCGCAGCAGGTTTTAGACGAATGGGGCAGGTCTCTTCAAGAGTGTCTTTGTTGCCTGAGACCGCGAGTAGAAATTTTGCGTCGGAATTTGATTCCGAACTGCATT
>CAZVZT010000262.1:0-1807 GCA_964631515.1 uncultured Nitrospinaceae bacterium | reverse complement strand
GAGGATGCGCTGCGAGATCTCGATGAAAGTGGGGTCATCCGTGTTGGCGCGACGGTCACGCCCAACGATATTCTTGTAGGTAAGGTCACACCTAAGGGCGAAACCCAGTTGAGCCCGGAAGAGAAACTTCTCAAAGCCATTTTTGGGGAAAAAGCCGGAGACGTCCGCGATACCTCACTCCGGGTTCCACCTGGTGTCCATGGGACTGTCATTGATGTCAAGGTGTTCTCCCGTAGGGGGGTTGACAAGGATTCCCGTGCGCTATCTATTGAAGAGGAAGAGGTGTCCCGTATTGAAAAGGATTTCAAAGATGAGATCCGAATTATCAAAAGTGAAACGGAAGTGCGGATGCGGGCTATGCTCTCCGGCAAGACTGTGACTACGTCGGCGAAGTTGGGGCGCTGCGATCTGGAAAAAGGGCAGGTGCTTAACGATGAGACGCTCAAAAAGATGGGTGCTAACGATATGTGTAAGGTGCCTGTGAAGGATTTGGAAGGACTTCAGGGCTTGGAGGAAAACTGCAAGGATCAGGTTCGCATCCTGAAAACCGTGATGAGCGAAAAAGTTTCCCAGTTGAAAAAGGGTGATGACCTTTCCCCTGGCGTGATCAAGCTGGTCAAGGTTTTCATTGCGATGAAACGTAAGCTTCAGGTTGGTGATAAAATGGCGGGTCGTCATGGGAATAAAGGCGTTGTTTCTACCGTTGTTTCTGAAGAAGACATGCCTTACCTCGAGGATGGGACCCCAGTTGAGTTAATACTTAATCCCCTGGGTGTTCCTTCCCGGATGAATGTAGGGCAGATACTGGAAACCAACCTGGGTATGGCTGCCAAGGTGTCCGGGGAACATATGGCCACCCCCGTTTTTGACGGGGCCAGGGAGGAGGACGTCCAAGGTGTACTTGGTGATTGCCGGTGCAGCCCCACGGGTGAAGAAACACTTATGGATGGACGCACAGGAAAACCGTTTCATCAGAAGGTGATGATTGGTTACATTTATATGCTCAAACTTCATCACTTGGTAGACGATAAAATCCACGCTCGTTCAACAGGGCCTTACTCCCTGGTCACCCAGCAGCCGTTGGGCGGAAAGGCGCAGTTCGGTGGTCAGCGTCTGGGGGAAATGGAGGTGTGGGCGCTCGAAGCCTACGGAGCTGCCTACACATTGCAGGAAATGCTTACGGTTAAATCAGATGACGTCGAAGGTCGCAAGCGTATGTACGAGGCGATTGTCAAGGGAGATGCTAGTCTAAACCCCAGCCTCCCAGAATCGTTTAATGTTCTAGTTAAGGAACTACAAAGCCTGGCTATTGATGTAGATCTCATAGAGGCTGCAAAGTAGGTTGCGTCTGAATCTATTTTTCATCGACTATTTTGATGCAACGGAACTTTAAATTTTATGAATAGGAGAAATCCTTAATGGATAGCTCGGTATTGTTTGATAAGCCCAAAAACCCCATCTTGTTTGATGCTATGCGGGTCCGGCTTGCTTCCCCGGAGAAGATCCGTTCTTGGTCTTATGGGGAAGTTAAGAAACCAGAAACTATAAACTACCGCACCTTCAAGCCGGAGCGGGATGGATTGTTCTGTGCCAAAATTTTTGGTCCGGTCAAGGACTGGGAGTGTAATTGCGGTAAATATAAACGCATGAAGCACAAGGGGGTGGTTTGCGAAAAATGCGGTGTCGAAGTTATTCTTTCCAAGGTCCGCCGGGAACGGATGGGGCATATTGAGTTGGCTTGTCCTGTTGCCCACGTTTGGTATTTCAAGTGTCTTCCCAGTCGCATCGGGCACCTGCTCGACTTAAC
>CAZVZT010000261.1:0-1821 GCA_964631515.1 uncultured Nitrospinaceae bacterium | reverse complement strand
GCGTGGGTTGGCTCCGACCGGATAGTTAAAGTGAGGGAAGACGAACGTACCGTCACCCCGTCCTTCGAGGACCGAGACTGAGGCGTCCCGTCGATTGGCGACTGCCAGATCTGGGATGCGGTCACCGGTAAAGTCTCCGGCTACAATGTATTCGGGTCCCTTCTCAGCGGCAGCATCCTGCGCGCGGGTGAACGTCCCCCTGGCGTCACCGAGGAAAACTTTGATCGCGTCCTTCATGGTGCTTGAGGAGATCAGGTCGATTTTTCCATCCTGGTTCACATCGTGTTGGGCTATGAAAGATGACTGCCCGCCACCCTCGATTCGTACCGGATTTTTTAATGTCCCGTCCCCGTTGCCGTAAAAAATGCGAATGAAATTGACCCGCACCGCATTAAAGGCGATGGCAATATCAAGGTTCTTGTCTGAGTTGAAATCACCAACCGTCATATACGCAGGCGTACCGGGTGCCTTATAGGACTCTGCCAGTTTGAAATTTCCGTCTCCTTTTCCAAGAAGAATCACCAGTTTGTCAAACCGGAGCGTTACGGCGAGATCGAGCTTTTCGTCATTGTTAAAATCCCCGGCAGCAACAGCAATGGGCAAGCGACCAACTTTCACATTTGTTTTTAGTTTAAAGACCCCATCTTTCTGGCCGAGCACAATCGAGAGATTGCCGTCGCCGTAATTGCTGATGGCGATATCCTGGATTCTGTCTCCATTAAAGTCCCCTGTTTCGAGAGCGACCGGCTCGCGCCCTGTGTTCATGGTGAAAGATTGTTTGAATGTTCCGTCGCCGAGGGCTTCAAAAAAATTCACGGTGTTGCTTGCAGAATTACAGACGAGGATGTCAGGGAAACCGTCGTTGTTCATGTCGCGAGCTTTTAGCGCGGCGGGTTTTTTCCCAACCATGTACGTCACCGGCAGGGCAAAAATGTCGGGCGCTGAGCGGCTCTGTCCGCATGCGTTAAGGAGTAAGGTGGCAGCCGTTCCCCAAAGAAGGGTAATAAAAAAAGTCCGTTTATACGGACGCCGGATTTTGCGATTTAAACGAAAAGCATGCATTGCTGGGTTATACCGCATGCCCTTTGGTATGTAAAGTTGGCCTGCCTATTTTATGAAGCTTGACACTCGCGAGTCGAATGCTAAAATTTTTCAGATACTTATGAGCGGCATCATCCGCAGGCACATGGCCTTCCGAACGCTATTAATTAAACTACTTTTCTTGTTCATCCTACCTTCGTTTTTTTTCGGGTGTCAGGCTGTGCGTGGCCTAGACATTTTTTCTTCCAAACAACATGGAACCTACCATACGGTTCTGGGAAAGCAGACTCTATACGCTATCGCCCAGGCCTATGATGTTGATGTGAATCACCTGAAGCGGATCAATGGCATTTCAGATCCGTCGAAACTTCAAGTGGGCAGGCGGTTATGGATTCCAGGAGCGCGGCGGGTTTTGGAAGTCGCATCGACTGACCGTGGATCGGTTGTGGAGAAGAAGAACCACCGGACAAAAAGCAAACCACGCAAGACCGTTAAGGCAGTGACAGGATTTTTAACTTGGCCGGTGAAGGGTCAGTTAACATCCCGGTTTGGCCAGCGCAATGGAAGTAGGCACGACGGAATAGACATTGGTGCCCGCGAAGGAACGGCCATCACCGCTGCCGCCGATGGAACAGTCATGTTTAGCGGTTGGGGACCGACCGGATACGGGCTCATGGTCATCGTCAAGCATAAAAGCAATCTAACGACCATTTACGCGCATAACTCACACAATCATGTGCAGAAAAACCAAGTAGTCAAAAAGGGCCAGCGGATCGCATC
>CAZVZT010000260.1:0-1854 GCA_964631515.1 uncultured Nitrospinaceae bacterium | reverse complement strand
CGGTCCGATGAAGTTTCCTCCGGTTTCTGCTTCGGGGTTCCGTGCAAGCCACGCCACGTCAAACAGGGCATCGCTCAGCATGATGGCAAGGATGAGGACGAGGATGACGACCCCTTCCGGCGAAAGCGTAAGACGCTCAGGTTTGATAACCAGGCGTCTATACAAAGCATAAGATGCGGCTAGTGACACGAGCACGACGAACACGTCTTTAAATAGCTCGTAGAGCGTTTCGAGCCCGCCAAAATCCATCTGTATTAATGGGAGAAATCCAATCGCAAAGAACTGTGCCGCGCGAAGGAGAAAGACGAGAAATCCCCAGAAAATGAGTGCGTGCATCCACCCGGTCTTAACCTCTTTAAAAAACTTCACCTGAAGGAAAGCGATTTTAACTGTGTGGGCCAGCCTTTTTAGAGGGTTGTCAGATCGGTTTTCGGGCTGGGCCGATTTAAGAACTTGCCATTTCGGCCACAAAAGAATTAGGAAACGGCCAAAAGCAACAAGTACTAAAAATCCCAGAACAATCGGTTGAACTTCTGGGGAGACCCAATCGAAGGCACGGTTTTGAAGGTTCATCTACAAGAATCCGTCATCAATAAAAGAATTACTTCATTAGCTAGATGTTGGTTTCGTATCATGCCGGGAGCAGGTCACGTAAACCAGAGCTAAAAAACTTTAAGTAGCGTTAGTCACTTGTTTTATCTGGAATTGTTATTGAATTAGCATGTCCCTGTGCTATATTTAAAATGTAGTAGGGTGTGTTTTTTGCAATCCAAACTCAATGCAGGGAGGCGTTGCATAATAGTGAGATTTTGTTCTCGGACCATTAAGCCATTTCATTGCTCTTTTATTTTGCTCGGGGCACTAGTTCTTTTCGTTTCCGGGGCCGGTGCGTTCCCAGTGGGAGACGCTTTTGACCGGGGCCAGGCCGAGTTTCAGGCCTCTCCTGAGTTCCATCCCAGAAACGAGATGCCACCGGTGTTTCACCCGTCCCTTCACCCGAACTTGAACGACGAGATCAATGAAGCACACCCTATTCCCAAGTATATAAAAAAGTTTTCCCAAAACCAGAATTTCCCGGTCTATTACAACCAACTACTTAGGATCACCCCTAAAGACCAGGTACAGAGCAAGGTTTTTAACGAGCAGGCGTTCAGGTCGATTCGAAGGATAGGCGTTTTGGGATTTGAAAACAAGACCTCAGGTCCGTTCAGGGACGAAAATGCGGGCAGTGTGGTAGCAAAACAGGTTTCCGATGAACTGCTGTCGGCAAGCAGCTATTTCATTATTCCTCCTCAGGTGGTGCTTGAAGATGCCCAGTTAGAGATGGTTGCTAAACCACCATTAGGCACGCCGGCACTCCAAAGCAAGGAAGGCCAACCGAACATTCCCGAGCTACCGTATTCGAACGAGAAGGTGGACGCCGTAATAATCGGCGCTGTTACCAAGTACATGGATACCTATCGGAACCGGGAGGGTGCGATTGAGAAAAGCCTGGCCAGCAGCGTCGAGTTTGGCGCTTTTCTGGTGAGCGCCCGGACGGGGGATGTAATCTGGGGAGCACGTTATGTGGGATCGCAACCAACGGGACTGACCCGTTTCCTTCTGGAGTCGGGGCCACAATGGATGAGCAAGAAACAACTGTCCCAGGTAGCTATGAAAGACGTACTTAAAGCGTTCCGCAAAAACCGAATTCCAGCAAAATAATTTTTCGATTCCTAATGTGTTATGTCAACGACCGATCCATTTGAATCACCCGTCCACACGACAAAACCCGTACCAGCCGATAAGCAGGAACTCAAGAAGAAGAAACTATGGAAAAACCTATTTCTTCTTAGCCTGTGCATCACCATCCTA
>CAZVZT010000259.1:0-1866 GCA_964631515.1 uncultured Nitrospinaceae bacterium | reverse complement strand
GAGTAGAGCCGTGGCCAGAAACATCATTCCGCAGGAGACCCAGCCGGTCATTGTGGCGCCGATCTGTGCAGCAGCCCAGTATCCAATCATGGGTCCGATAGTTCCTCGGATGCCGGTGAGACAGACATGGACAGACATATAGGCCGTCACTCTTCCCGGCGGTGCGTATTTGGTGACCCACAAGCTCCAGGCGATACTGCCGCCGGCAAAGGAAATACCGATCAGGGCCGATCCGGCTCCGATCACCATCAAGTTTTTGCTCATGAAAAATAACGCTATCCCAGTACCGAACAAAACGTTCAGTATCATACGAAGGACAACGAAGTTCATTTGGTCGAACAGGCGTGCCCAGAAAGGAATAAAGAAGAAGCGCATCGTTTCTGGAACGATTGTGATGATCAGAGCAACCATCAGGGGAGACGCCTCGATACCGTAGGTGGAAGAAGCAACGTAGTCTACCCTCAATGGTAAAATCCAGAGGTTAGCAAACCCCATGATGAACCAGGTCAACAGAACATAGCCAAACTCTCGATCCTGAATCGTATATTTGAGGTTACCAAAAGGATGGTCATGCGACTTGCCCTCGAGCATTTGCGAAGGCATCGAATAGATTGCCCATGCCTTGGCGAGTCCACATATCCCCAACCAGGTGAACAACCAGCTGTAATAATTTAAATTGACTTCCAACAGGGACGATCCGACATATCCAAACAGTCCAGAGATGCCGACAGTCATTAGTAACGGCTTCGAAAAATAAAATCCGCGTTGATCATGTGGATAGTTGTCGTGATAGATTGAAGTGAGAAAAGGAAGCAGGGCGCCTCGAAAAATATAACCCGCAATGACCGCCAGAGCGAAAAGTTCCAGAGATGGTGCCCAGGCGGCTACGATCAAGCAGATTCCTGTTATCACCGAAGGCCACGCTCCACACGCTGATTTTTTTAGTCCCTTGCCCGATAAATGGTGGACTAGTAGAAGAGAAAGGATCATCCCCATGAATGGAGCGCCGGCGATGAGGGACTTAATACCTTCCCCTGCACTATAATAACGGATGGCAATGAACAGAGAGAATGTTTGCGCCCCAGCGCTCAACGCACCATCGAAGAAGCCACGCCACAAGTCACACCGGTAAGTCTGGTAGAGGAACCCTGATGGTCCCGGAGAAGAATCTTGAGTCATAAAGATTGTGTGCTTTGTTGATGTGGTTTCTTGGTTTCTGCTTTGTAGGCGGGGCCGGCCTTATTGTTGTGAAATCCTTCTGATCCCCTTTAAAAGTGGAATTAGAGAGATTTCGTTACTTTCCATTGCTTGAATCATTTTACAGAAAAATGATCGTGGAAATCCTGTTTTTGCAAATTGCTTAAATTCTAGTGGTGGTTTTTGTTGTTCCTATTAACGAAAAGCGCTTGTTCAACTGCTCTAGAAGATTAAAATAGCGACGATGGCCGTGCCCCGCGTGTTTTTTTGAAATCAGGCTAACGCGATTGGTGGTTCGCGTCTAGATGGAGCTTGTTAATGAACTGAAAAATAACAACGTAGTTTACCCATGTTTAAAAGCAAAAAAGGTCTTATACGAGCGGAAATTGTCACGGTCGGGAACGAAGTCGTGAGCGGTCTCATTCAGGATACCAACGCGCGATACCTGAGCGGACAACTTCATTCTCTGGGGATCGACGTACCGCGGATGGTCTCGGTGGGCGACGACGAAAGTGCCATCATCGACGCAATCGAACAGGCTTTGGAGCGTGCCGAGATTGTCATTATGACCGGTGGACTGGGTTCAACCCACGACGATATCACCAAAGCGGTGTTGGCGCGGATGTTTCAATCAGGAATGGTTACCGATCAAAAGGCTGTGGCCATGCT
>CAZVZT010000258.1:0-1923 GCA_964631515.1 uncultured Nitrospinaceae bacterium | reverse complement strand
CTTGCCGAATTTGCTGATAAAATCAGCGAGCGTGTCCCATTATATGGGGGTTTGTGCCGGTTGCAAATCTCTTATTGTGAGGTAGGGAGCCCCCCACCTTTTCCGGTAGACTTTAATCTGGTTTTCCTCAACTGCAACCGATCCGAAAAATGATTCGGAGGCCGGGTTTTGAAAAAATTTATACTACTCCTGATCGTCACCGCAGCTGCCGTCCTCGTTGATGGGACGCTAACGCACGATATATTCGATTACCGGATCGATTCGTTTACCAAGGGAGCAGTTTTTATACTGGTCCTTGTTATTTGCGGGTCCATTGCTTGGGCCGACTCGGCAAAAAGCGACAAAAAGGAAAACAACACCAGGTAGAATTTTGCCTCAGGCTTCCGGAGAAGATGCAAGAGAGGGAGCAGGAGTTTTAATCACTCGGCTCAGCAAGGCATAAGGCTCGATACCACCCTCTGTTTTGATCCATACCGTACCGTTTCCTCCGTGTGCTGTAGTCAGCGCCATCCCGTTCGTATTTTCCATTGAAGTGATTCGGAAACGATATTGGTTCTGCGGTGAGATGTATTCTACCTCCTGTCCCACCTTGATCTGGTTTTTGACTTCTAGTTCCATCCATCCGCCTGCCCGATCATTGACCACTCGCCCTGCATAAACCTGCGGCAGGTCCTCTTCTTGTGGTGAATCGAACTGCTCTGTTGCCCGAGAGGCGTTCGAAAGGAGAAAAGCGGTAGTGAATCCCCGGTTGGCCGTTTTGTCAGTTTCACTCAACAAAGATGGGTTGAACGATTTCTTGGCCACCATATCGTCGGTTGCTTGCCTGTAAGCCCGTGTTATAAGCGACAAATAATAAACGGATTTGGATCGACCTTCGATTTTAAACGACCCTACCCCAGCCCGCCACAATTCGTCTAGATGTTCTATCGCCCGTAAATCCTTTGAGTTCATGATGTAGGTACCGTGCTCGTCCTCATCAATCGGCATGAAGTCCCCGTTCCGGCCGGTTTCCTCGATAAATAAATTTTCTCGATCTGGCTGGGGTTTGCTTTCCTTGTCAGGTAATTCCTTATACAAATTATATTCCCACCGGCAACTGTTTGTGCAGGTTCCCTGGTTTGCATCGCGATGGTTGAAATAATTCGATAGCAAACATCGGCCCGAATAAGCAATACAAATAGATCCGTGGACAAACGATTCCAGTTCGATCTCAGGTACACGTTCATTGATTTCCTGAATTTCCCGAAGGGAGAGTTCCCGTGAGAGGATGATGCGGCGCACTCCCTCATCTCTCCAGAACGCTGCCGACATCCAGTTGATGGTATTCGTCTGCACCGAAAGATGAACCGGTAACTGCGGAAATTCTTTCAGAACAAACCGGATCATTCCCGGGTCGGACATAATGATTCCATCGGGTGCTGCCTCAGCGAAAGTCGCGAGCGATTTTTTAAATGAGTCCAGCTTGCGGTTGGGAGGGAGAATGTTTGCCGTTACATAAATTTTCTTCCCCCTCTCCCTGCAGTACTCGATATCTTTTTTCAGGAGATTGTTGTTGTAAGGATTTTCCCGAGCGCGCAGGGAGAATCGGGGGATACCGGCATAGACCGCATCGGCTCCATAGGCCAAGGCATACCTCAGTTTTTCCGGGCTACCCGCCGGAGACAACAATTCCGGAACCTTCGAATCCATTGTTTTCTGAGTCCACAAATTATCAAATAGTGTACCGCAAACTTTACACCACACGGGGCAAGCCCGCAACCGTTTGGCCAACACCCTCAAGGCGGTATGAGGGATTTCTAGATTTTAATGGGTGGGCTATTGAAGGTCTCTAGGGATAAAACACTAGCCCCACAGTATTCCAGCACAATGACGCCGGACCCAACGTGTTCGCCTGTGGGGTAGAGCAAGATGGTCTTGCCGTTC
>CAZVZT010000257.1:0-1929 GCA_964631515.1 uncultured Nitrospinaceae bacterium | reverse complement strand
AAGGACTATAGCAATTCCGGCGAATGCGGCGTTGACGACAACGCCCCTTTCCAGCCGAACTTCGTCTTAGGTGTAAGGTTTCCCCCTGTCTGTCCGACTTGTTGTGTATATTTCTCAATTGATAGGGGGTAAATAAGGTGTTTTTAATGAACTTCAAAGGTCCGCTAATAAAAAAGATTGCGTGGGTGGTTGCGGCGGTGGTGCTCTCTGGATTCGATTACTCCAGCCATAGTATACCCCTGAGCGATATCTACGACGGTGGGCCGGGTAAGGATGGTATCCCGGCCGTCATGCAACCCAAATTCATCTCCGCTGTAGAGGCCGATACCGGATTGCTCAAAGATCGCGACCGGGTCATTGGTTTCGCTCTCAAGGGAGAGGCCAGGGCTTATCCGATTAAGATTCTCAACTGGCACGAAATCGTGAACGATCACATGGCTGGGCACTCTATCGTAGTTACCTTTTGTCCGCTATGCGGCACGGGGATGGTATTTGATGCTATGATAACGGGGTGTGATGGCAAAACACCGCACGACCACCAACAAGGCGTTGTTGCCTCGCACCATGCCTGCGTAGAGCACAGGAAATTGACCTTCGGTGTGTCCGGGCTTCTTTATCAGAACGATATGCTGTTGTACGACCACCAGACTGAAAGCTTGTGGTCGCAAATCGAGTCGGAATCGGTGACCGGACCCCTCACTGGAACACGGTTGAAGCTACTTGCTTCGACGCAGACGACCTGGAAGGAGTGGAAGAAAAAACATCCGGGTACTCAGGTTTTGTCCGACCAAACCGGATACCGTCGCGATTATAATCGTGATCCCTATGTTGGGTATGAGAAGAGCCGACGCTTGATGTTTAGTGTTAATAATGTCAGCACGAAGTTTCATCCCAAGGAAAAGATCATAGGTATCAAGCTCGGGAACGCGGTCAAGGCCTATCCATTTTCGGAACTGGAAAAGACTGGAGGATTGGTGAGGGACGTTGTAAAAGGGACGCCGATTACCGTTCATTACGACAAATCGTCGGCGACTGCCGCCATACGCAGTGAGGAAGGAAAGGAGTTGCCTTCGGTGGTTGGATTCTGGTTTGCATGGTACACGTTTCACCCACAAACTGAGGTGTACAGGAAGAAGTAACGATGAAGAAAAAATGGATGCTCCTGGCGTTGGTTGGGCTAGGTATTGTCCTGTTTTACATTTTCGATTTAGGGCAGCACCTCTCCCTGGACAGTATCAAGGCTAACCGTGACCGGATGGATGCCTTTTACAACGAGCACGCTTCAGCGATGATTTTTGGGTTCATTGGCGTTTATTTTATGGTGGTTGCTCTGTCGTTGCCTGGAGCGACAATACTAACCCTTGCCGGAGGCGCTGTTTTCGGACCGGTGACTGGGATGCTCATCGTTAACGTGGGAGCGACTCTGGGTGCAACAGCGGCTTTCTTGGTAGCCCGGTTCATTTTGCGCGACTGGGTGGAGAAAAAATTCAGCGATAAGCTGAAGCCCATCAATGAAGGGCTGTCTAGGAACGCCATCAACTATATTCTCTTCTTACGTCTTGTACCGTTATTTCCTTTTTTTCTTGTAAACCTCGTTTCTGGACTCACCCGGGTAAGGCTTCCGGTTTACTTTTTCGGCACCATGTTCGGAATTCTGCCTGGTTCGTTTGTCTACGCCAATGCCGGAAGCAGCTTGGCGCGCATCGATTCCCTGTCTGACGTAGCCTCTCCCGGAGTTCTAGGTGCTCTGGCTTTACTCGGAATATTTGCGTTGATTCCTACCATTTATCATTGGCACAAAAATAAAAAAAACTGATCGGTTTCTGTGGAGCTTTGACTTACGGGGCCTCACCCGCAAGCAGGCTGCTCAGAGAAGGATACTCCGTTCTGGCAACAGCACCTTTTTTTCTGGAACGTCCTACCGGATCA
>CAZVZT010000256.1:0-1940 GCA_964631515.1 uncultured Nitrospinaceae bacterium | reverse complement strand
GAGGGTTCGATTCCCTTCACCCGCTCCACTTCTCCACCCTTCATTCTGAACGGTTTACCGCTACGATAGCGCTGGGGGGATTCTGATTCTCACAACGGATTCAGCTATCTATATTTTTTACTGTTACTCTATTACCGGCGGAACGTCTTCCTCTGATGGAGGAGTTTCAGAGCTGTTTTTTTTTGTGTTAATTTTTTGATTATCGGTTGGGGCTGGCTTATCCACAGATAAACTCAAAAGAGCCTGGAATGAATTGGGTAAAAAAACCTTATCACCAGTGTTTTTTGTTATTGTATCAAAGCCATCCAAGTATTTCTGAGCCAAAAGAAGATTTGTAGCTTCGGCACCAGCCGTCGTTAGTGATTCTACATATTTAGTTTCTGCTTGAGTAATGAGTTCCAATGCCTTGGCTTGACCTTCAGCTCGCAAAATAGCAGCAGTTTTATTGGCTTCAGCGATCTTGACTTCTGCGGCTGCATCACCTTCTGCTTGCGCAATTGTTGCCCTCCTAACGCGCTCTCCTTCCAGTTGCCGACGCATGGCATCAGCTGTTTTATCGTCGGTTTTTAACTCCTGAATTTCGACACGCGTGAATTGTACGCCCCACTTGATCCCGGCATCCAGTATCTGAGATGAAACCGAGTCGTTGATTTGCTCCCTTTGAGAAAGTACATCGTCTAATTCATTGGCACCAACAATTGAGCGAAGTGAACCAAGCACCAACTCAAGTAACGATTTAGGCAATACATCAACCTCATAAAGAGCTTTTCTAGGATCAGTAATGCGCCAGTAGACAACTGCGTCAACTTGTATCTTGGCATTGTCTTTTGTGTAGCATTCACGGGCGCCAGTATTTGTTTGCTGTTCAGTCAGTTCGATGAAAACTCCATTTTTGTTAGCGGTCGATCCCCATTCTGCGTCAAAAACGTTTTTTCTTTTCTCAAGAATTGGGATACGGAAATTAATTCCAGTTTTCTGAATTCTTGCGAATTTTCCGAAGCGTTCAATAACAACGCAGTGGGATTGGGGTACAGTATATATTAGGCTCATTTTGATTTGTCTTTCGTTAATGTTATTGTCAAAATTCCATCTTGAGAATCCAATATTTCTACCAGTTCTCCATCATCGACAGGCTCGGTGAATTCGCAGGGCCACAAATCCCCTTTAACGGAGACCATATGCTTTCCATCAACAACCCGAAAAGTGCCGTGTTCACCAAGTAAATTATTAAGAGTGGATTTATAAACATCAGGCGTTATGAAGCGATTCGTGAGTTTTTGGATTATGTTTTTCCATATTGCATAATGAACACCCACTAATATAAACCAAGATACGATGCCCCAAATCACCCGATATAAAAAATGGTACTCATCGAGATTCCAATACACCAAAAAAGCAAAAAGGAAGTGAGCAATAAGCGTGGTAATATCCGTAAGGATAAAGATGTCCACTATGATCAATACTACAGCAATCAAGATGATTGTTTCGCTGAAGCCCAACCCAACTACTTCTTCAAATCTCTGTTCAAAATCCATCTGGAATTCTCCGGGATTACGGTTTAAATTCTACACGGTAGCTAATTGAAATCACTAGTGTTTTTCGTGGATGATGTCAAGTTGTTTTAGCTGTTAGATCCACTAAGTATTTGTCTGTTATTGGGTTGCAACAGAAGAAAACGTTCAAGTTGAATATCGATAATCCAAACCTAGTCCCCTTAACTATGCCAGCCCCATGAATTATCAGTGAACATTTGAACTGATTCACCCCAATTTCCCCAACGCCTCACAACCATTCACAACATCAATCGTTGAATCGCTTTATCAACTTACTGAAACTCTGTGAGATTCATTGGGATTTAGGGAGAGACAGTGGGATTTGCAGTGTCTCAGATGATCGTCTATAGGGTTTTGAGTGGGCAGAGGGTTCGATTCCCTTCACCC
>CAZVZT010000255.1:0-1946 GCA_964631515.1 uncultured Nitrospinaceae bacterium | reverse complement strand
ACGTCGTACAGTTTTGGATTCATCGACAAAAATAAATAAATCGCTGGGTGTTGTCCTTTTGGTAGGAGGTGGCTGTATCCGTGCTGTGTAGAATGCAAAATCACTTTATCGCGCACAAATCGGCGGTTGATATAGCAATATTGTGCGGAACGGGAAGAGCGGGTGTAAACCGGGCTAGAGATGAACCCGGTCAAGTGGTAGTTCCCCACCTCGGTATCCACCAGAACCAATTCCTTAGAAAGTTCTGATCCAAACAGTTCGGCGATGCGGTATAACGCCTGATCCGTGGGCAGGGTGTCTATGATTTTACGCCCGTTGCTAATGAGCGTGAAATGAATATCCGGGTGCGCCAGGGCTTGCTGGGTAACCACCTGGGTTATATGTGAAGACTCGGTAGAATCGGCTTTTAAGAATTTTTTACGCGCTGGAAGATTAAAAAACAGTTGAGCCACTTCAACTACGGTACCACGCGAACAGGCAACTTCTTTGACCTGAGGATCGCCTCCCCCTTCGACAAGAACCTGCCTCCCCCCCCGGCTTTCATCGTCGGTAGTAGTCATGCATACCTTCGCCACCGAGGCAATACTCGGCAGGGCTTCGCCACGAAACCCGAGTGACGTAATAGCTTCGAGATCGGTAGACTGGGTAATTTTGCTGGTGGCGTGGCGAGAAAAAGCCATTACTGCATCTTCCTGTGGCATACCCGTGCCGTTATCGGTTACCCGGATGAGAGTCTTCCCCCCGGCCTCGACTTCGATGAGGATGCGCGCGGCTTCAGCATCGATGGAGTTTTCAACTAGTTCTTTGACTACCGACATCGGCCGTTCCACTACCTCACCCGCAGCGATCTGATTGGCCAGTTCGCTGGGTAGGAGCATCACTCGTGATTTCTTTTTTTCGCTAGCCAGATAAGGCATAAGATCCCAAGATGGGTGAGGCAGGATTCTAATAATGGACTTTTAAAACAAAAGCGACCCGAACACAAGACACTTTATCCCGATAATGCTAGGATAAAGGTAAATCAGGCGCCGAGAGAAGCTAGCCTAAGGGCTTGCTAATCGTTTACTGGTCTTATGCAAACCCTTCCAAAATATGCAAAGTTTACCCCCATCCTGCTGTTTATTACTGCAATTTTATTTATAGTAGGCGACCAAGTTCAATTCGATTCGCCCACACACATTATAGAAAAAGACGACCCCACACATGACCACGGCCATGGCGGGGAAGAGATCGACCATTCCAGCCCGGAAGCCCAGAGGCGCATGGGGGTTTTCCATTACAATGAAGGGAATAAGTTTTTAAATAAAGGTAACTGGGAAGAGGCCGTCACCCATTACAGGATGGCCCTGCATCACAATAAAAATTTTGAGGAAGCCTACGTTAACCTGAGTACTGCCTACTTAAGTGGAAAAAAATTTAATGAGTCCCGAAAAATCCTAAGCACATTGGAGGAGATCAATCCATCGAACCCTTCCCTTCACTACAACCTAGCCTGCTACCACGCCCTAACAGGACAAGACGGTCCCGCTTTGAATGCCCTGCAGCGTGCTGTGGAACTCGGATTTAAGAGCCTCGAGTCAATTGAAACCGACCCCGACCTTGAAAACCTGCGTAGCAACCCAAAATTCGAGCAATGGTGGAAGACTCTTAAAGACATCTCTTGATATTAATAATTCGCACGACAGAACCTCCTTTGGGATTTTCTGCGTAAAGTTTCAAGCTAGGGAAAAGAAATCTATTCCGGCCAGTTTCCGATGAGCCCCGCCTACTCCCTACCCTCAGAGAGATAGTGGGTTTGCATGAGTAAGGAGTGACTTCTCTAGAAATATAATTAAAAAAAAATACTCGTAACACGAAAAAATCTTAGGGAATGGAGTTTCTATGAGGAGGATTGGGGACTGTCACAGTCCACAGGGAGAACCTGCAATTGACCTTCTTCGCCGATG
>CAZVZT010000254.1:0-1946 GCA_964631515.1 uncultured Nitrospinaceae bacterium | reverse complement strand
GGACAATAGGGCGCTTCGACCCAGCCCTGCCGACTGCCGATCATTCCGGAAAGCAACAGCCGTGAGTCTGGGTGGTTCGATCGCCAAAGACCGCAGACCTCCTCCAGGACCGACGGAAAGTCATTGTTCTGTACGTTTCCAATACCCTGGGAACTTGACGTCTGCTCGAGTATGTCTCCGCCGGGGCTCAATAAATACCCCCGAAGGTTCGAGGTACCCCAATCAATACCGATCAGTGGTGTCGTGGTTGACATGGGAATCAGAAACCGATGACGCGAAGTTAGCGAGGATAGACGCGTTCCACTCCGGGAGCAATCAAGCGAAAGCGTCTGGACTGCCTGGATGGACAATTTGCTTTCTGAACTGTTCTCCGTCCAGCTTCAGATTCTTTCGAAACTCCCGTGGACGTTCGCCTGTCAGGCTTGTGCCATACCTACAGGAAGACCGCAAGAAGGCAAATCTCTGTTCTGACCACTCCCCTGTTTGGCCAAGCAGAACAATCCGAGAACTCGTGGACTGGGTCTGTCACTGGAATAAAGCTCCTCTACATCCCGGCCGGCACTTTTTGATGGGAAGTCCTTGTGGAAATACGCAGCCCACGCTGGGACAACGACCATCCGTTACTGGGGCGATTGAGTCGGGAAAACCATGTAACCTGTAACGGCTAGGGCAACCGCTGGGACCGCAAAGAAACGGCCCCGGTGAAAAGCTTCACCTCCAATGCTTTAGGCCTCTTTGACATGCTGGGCAGCGTCTGGGAGTGGACCTGCTCTGTTTATAGGTGGTCTTACGATGGAAGCAAATACAGGTGCGGGAATGAAAAAGATAAATTGAGAGCGGTTTAAGTCTGAAGAAATTTAGCGCTGAATCGATGTTGACGCCTCAAGAGACTGGCTACACGATTGGCATCGCAGTAAGACTAATCGAATCGATTACCTATGTTTCGGATACCCGAACCCCCTTTCAAAATAACTGGACTCGTTTATCGGTCAGTAGAGTATTATTTTTTCAGCTTAAATGGATAGGTGTACTCGATGATTTTCTCAGCGAGAAAAAATTCGATTTTGACTGGCAGCGGATCTCCTTCTTTGAGCTCATCTCCAGGCGGATAAAACCAAGAACCAAATTCCCCATCGGCATCCCCACTACGTGGAATTCTCTTTCCCGGACCGGTTTTAAGTTCTTTTCCTTCCAAGTTATATCCCTTATGGCCGCGATAACTATTTGCTTTTCCAGCGAAATGTATAGTTACGCGTGCTCTCTTATTTCCAAAAGAATCATCTTCCAATTGCTGAACGTTCAGAAGTGTGATTGTGCTTCCAGCGGCAGTTCTTGCCACACCTATCTCATCTGCATTGAAGGTCACTGTCTCAGGGTTTACCGGTAACGCAATAATTAGACGACCTTCAATATGCTTCAAATTTTTGGCTTCAAAGCCAGATATTGTTTCGATGTCGCGATCACTGGAAAAAAGTTCATCTCCGCCTCTAAGATCATATAGGGCTTTGTTGTGCTTTCGATCTTCTTGTCGGTCATGGACATTTCGATCATTTTTGTCAACCACCCGATTAATAATGATCTTGACATCCCCCTGATTACTTTGGATCTCTGGTATTGTGGATAAGTAAACCTTTAACCCAATTTGATCACCCTTCCAAGTTGTGTCTACCAATCTGAGCAAAGCTGGACCCGCCGCAACAGTTACCCCTGAAACCTTTAAGTCCGGTGCTTTTATGTTCAAATGAGTTCTTTTTATCCCTCCAGAGGGAAGATAGTCGGCTCCTTTGAACTGTTTTCCGTTTTTCCATTCCCCGACAAACTTATTACCATCGGCCCAAGTTAAAGTGCCTTGACCGTGCCGTTGACCCTTCTTGAATTCCCCAACGTACCGGTCTCCATTAGCCCAAGTGAATGTGCCTTGACCATCTTGTTTGTCATCTTTCCAT
>CAZVZT010000253.1:0-1946 GCA_964631515.1 uncultured Nitrospinaceae bacterium | reverse complement strand
TTAGGGAGGAGGTTGTGCGCTCTAGGATGCGGATGATCCGGCCCTCGGGCCGCCCCAGTTTTCCCCGTGATTCGATACGTGCTACGACCCGGTCTTTATGCATAGCCCCAGCAGTATTTCGTGGAGCGATGTAAACATCGCCCCCTCCATCGTCCTTGTCCTGAACTATGAACCCGTATCCATTTGGGTGCCCCTGAAAGGTTCCCGTGATCAAGTTTATTTCGTCCGGGGGACCAAAGCGTCCTCCCCGAAGGCGGATGAGCGTCCCTGCCTCAGCCATTTCCTTGATTTGGTTGCGAAACTCACGCCTCTGGGCGTCTGGGATAGAAAGACACCGTGCCAGTTCGACTATCTTCATTGGCCGTTTTGCCTTTTTGTGGATTTGTTTGAGAATAATATCCTGAGTGAGTTTCATGGCGCTCGGAAAGGTTGTTCAACTCGTTATATCCTAGAATTCGCTGTCCAATCAACTTTATGACGGGTCCTGTCACTTTTGATTTTTATTCTCGGTTCCCATATAATCCCCATTTTATTTAGCACGATTCCAAAATAGAAGAACATTAAATGAAAATCCAATTGGACTGGTTGAAAGAGTACGTTGGTTTCGATGTCAGCGCCGAAAAGATGGGGCATCTTCTGACGATGGCCGGGCTTGAGATCGAAGCAACGGAGACGGTGGAGCTCGCTGACGGTACACCAGTAGACGTTCTGGAACTCAATGTAACTCCCAACCGTGGATATTGCCTCAGTTATTTCGGTGTTGCCCGGGAAGTAGCGGCTCTTATCGATAAGCCGTGTACATTTCCCGAGCCTGAGAAGGAACTAGAAAAAGTTTGGGGACCTACCCGGATCGAGGATGGATTTACCGTTGAGAACCGTGTGCCAGCCTTGTGTTCACGCTATTCCGGTATGGTCATCGAAGATGTGAAACCCGGCCCATCGCCGAAGTGGCTGGTAGATCGCCTGACGGCGATCGGACTTCGCCCGGTCAACAACATCGTCGACATCACGAATTTTGTGCTCATGGAATATGGCCAGCCCCTACACGCTTTCGATCGCGATCTATTGGACGGATCGAGCATTATTGTACGTCACGCCGGAAAGGGCGAGTTGCTCACCAGTCTTGACGGGGCTGAGCTCAAGCTAGGTGAAGAAGCTCTGGTTATTGCCGATGCGGGGAAACCCGTCGCGCTAGCGGGGGTTATGGGTGGCGCCAATAGCCAGGTCACCAAGTCTACGCGGAATGTTGTGCTGGAAAGTGCCTGTTTCGATCCGGTGACGGTGCGAAAGGGGTCGAAAAAATATGGTCTTCGAACCGATTCCTCCATGCGTTTTGAGCGGGGTGTGGATATCGAGGGTGTGATCGGTGCTCAGGCCCGGGCTGCTCTGCTCATTAAGAAACTGGCGGGAGGGAAAATCAGAAAAGGGCGCGTCGATGTGTACCCCTCTCCGGTGTCTTTGCAGAATGCAACACTCCGTATTTCGCGGCTCAACCAGGTTCTCGGGTGTTCGCTTTCCGCAGAGCAGATTGAGAATTATCTACTCCGGCTGGGAATGAATGTTTCCGGTTTGGATGGAGGAGAAACGTTTTGTGTGGAGGTTCCATCGTTTCGCCCCGCGGTGAAAAGGGAGATTGACCTCATTGAAGAAGTGGTCCGCTTGCATGGATTCGATAAGATTAAAGTGACGAGTCCGGCTGTGCGGGTTAGCCCGGTGCGGTTCACGCCAAGACAATCCGCTGTTCGCAAAGTCAAGGATATACTGAGTCACCTTGGGTATTCCGAAATCCTCACGTATAGCTTCATAGATCCGGAGAGCGCCGTGCAATTTCAGTCAGCTTTTGCCGGAGAGGAGATGGAAACCGTTTCTTTAAGCAATCCGATCAGTTCGGACATGGGAGTCATGCGTCCGAGTCTTGTGCCCGGCCTGATCCAGTCGGCGGTTCG
>CAZVZT010000252.1:0-1985 GCA_964631515.1 uncultured Nitrospinaceae bacterium | reverse complement strand
CGTAATACGAAAAACTCTTAGGGAAGGGGGTTTCTATGAGGAGGATTCGGAGCTGTCACAGTCCATGGGGAGAACCCGCAGTTGACCTTCTTCGCCGATGGTCAGGCACTGCTCGCCTTTCAAGACAGAATGGAGCAAGGTGCCGATGCCTTCTTTCCGCCAACCCCGGTACAAAAAATGGCCTTCTACACTACTTTTACCCTGATAGTAGCACTTAACGAAATCATGAATTTTTTTTCGATCAGCCAGCACAGTGGGCTCAACCTTCAATTCATCGGCGCGAACTTGGACGTAGGCAGCAAGCAGTTCCTCAACTCCAGGCGGCGAACGATAGACATCGAGTTCAGGTAATCGGGGGATCTGGTCTTCAGGCATCTCCAATCCCCTTTGAATTGCCGCAAGAATCTCCTTGCTACTTCGGGTAGCTTCTTTTCTGTGGAATCCGCGAATGTGGCCTAGGTCCTGCTCGCCTCTTGGTGCTTTGCGGGCAATCTCCAGAAGCGACTCGTCGCGAATGATATGTTTCGCCAGACAGTCCCGGGTCTGTGCCTCTTGTTGGCGCCACGCTGCCAGTTCGCACATCACCGCAAGGCTCCGCGGGGCAAGAGACCGAACGTTCTTAATTTTCATAAAAAGTTTTTTCGGCCCCGGCGGCTCGAAACTCTCCGGATCTTCCAGAAACCTAAACTCATCCGCCAGCCATTCCTCACGGCTGAGCTTCCTCAACACCTTTATCAGTTTCTCATACACTGGGAACAGATAGCGAACATCATCAAGAGCGTACTCGATCTGGTTTTCACTCAACGGCCGCCGGCACCAGTCGGTATAGGTTTCGGATTTGTGAATTTTCTTGCCGATAACCTTGTGAACTATCTTGACAAAAGATATCTGCTGCCCCCACCCAACGACTGAAGCAGCGATCTGTGTATCGAACACCGGGCGTACCACGTCCCCAGTCAAGCGATACAGGATTTCCAAATCCTGCCTGGCTGCATGAAATACCTTTGTCGTTTTTGGATTGCGGATGAGATCCAAGAAAGGATCAAGGTTGCGGATCTGGATAGGATCGATGACGGCACAAACGCCATCGCTAGCAACCTGAATGAGACCCAAACGGTGGTAGTAGGTCTTTTCCCGAACAAATTCGGTGTCGAGCGCCAAAACAGCGCTTTGTTTCAATCGCTCACAGAGGGCGATCAAATCCTCCTCTGTGGTTATGTACATGTAGGCTTCCCAGGTGCAAGGCCGCGCAGAGTCAGTCGATTCATTAAATCTATTTCCGAAAAAACTACTAGTATGGATCTAGGGAGGTGATCGCGAATCGTTCTTATATGACGCAAACAATGTACCTGAAGAAAGTCGTCAGTTACAACGATTTCTCAGTGCAGAGCTGCTCCCGCTCTCGGCCGTTTCTAACGCCCCAATCTTCGGGGCTGACGTCACCCCCGTCTCGGACCTCCGGAGTATCCGGGTTCAACCTCCAGAACTGGTTGCTCAATTTTTTGGAAGAAATGACCTTCTTGAGTTCCCCGTGGGCGTCAAATATTCGAACTTCATAGAACATGGGCTTCACCTCGCGAGTAAGTTATTATTTCTCCAATACTCAATTAAACTAAAGCCTATAAATTCAATGAGCTGCACAGAAAATCACCTTAAGGTCAATTTTTTCAATTGTCAAGCATTTATATCAATGAAATCAAATACCTATGTGGTAAATATGGATCTAAATCTCAACAAACCCACCCCAACCCGGATTCTCGCCCTACAAAACAACAAGGATTATCAAGCTTTAGATGGCAAAGGTAACACCCCAAAACGTTTCAGGTAGGTGTGGGGTAACTCGACCACTTAGACTCGTCTCCCCCGCCTGACTAACAGTTTGACATTAAACACATTACAAATACTTTTGCCTGTTTAGGCTATCCACAAAGAGTTCCTGAAATTTGTTTGACTTTCAGGGTGGGATGCCCTACCTTGAAGGTATC
>CAZVZT010000251.1:0-1988 GCA_964631515.1 uncultured Nitrospinaceae bacterium | reverse complement strand
TCTCAAATCACTCCCTATGGAAACTCCCCGCCCTGAGAATCGAGTGGAACCCATACTTGCCACGAATGTGGTCGATGCCTTGTAACAAACGACCCCGCTGCTCAAGTGATACCGAGTCAAACAAATCCATCTGCTTAAACCTGTGGCGTCCGAGTGAGGATAGAGAGATACCAATCAGTCGCACGCCGGAACAACTGGTAAATAGTTTTCGGAGCAGGGCAGACGCTACATGAAAAATCACCCCGTCGTCGGCAGTGGCTGTGCGCAGGGTATGGCACCGTGTCACTGTTTTAAAGTCAGAATACCTAAGCTTGAGCGTCACCGACCGTGCAAAGAGTTTATCTTCGCGTAACTGCGATGCCACTTTTTCGACAAGATAACTTAGAACCGACTCGAGAGACTCCGGGTTGAAGGAATCTTTTTCCAGAGTGGTTTCTCGGCTGACGGATCGATTATCCGTTTCCTCGGAAATAACCGGACACTCGCAGATACCTCGAGCTTTGAAATAGAGCGCAGCACCCCATTTTCCATAAGCCCGCTCGAGCCGTGTCAGGGGCAGTTGGGCTAACCGTGCCACGGTGCGGACTCCTATGCGTCGAAGTTCCGCCGTGCCTTTGGGTCCGATTCCAGGAATACGCTCCACCCCCATCGGCGCGAGGAACCGGCGCTCCATACCTGATGCAATCCATAGCATGCCTTTGGGTTTGGCGTATTTGGAGGCAACCTTAGCTACCAGCTTATTAGACGCAATTCCGATCGATGCGTTGATGCCCACCTGCTTGAGAATCTTGTCTCGTATCCGCTCAACCGTATCTAGGAGCGGACCGTGCAGTCGCTGGCACCCGGTCAAATCGACGAACGCCTCATCAAGCGACATCGGCTCGACCGCAGGCGAGTACGTGCGTAGAACATTGAATATACGCTTAGAGAACTCGGCGTAACGTTTGATCGATCCGCGCATAAAAATAGCATGCGGACACAATCGTTGTGCTCTGGCAAGCGGCATCGCAGAATGGATACCATACCTGCGCGCTTCATAAGACGCTGCCGCGACCACGCCGCGTCCTCCCGGGTCGCCCCCCACGACCACCGGCTTGTCGCACAGTGACGGATCAAAGACTTCCTCGACAGACACGAAAAACGCATCCATATCTACGTGCAATATATTTCTCAATGCAAGCTCTCTTTTGAAACCACAGGCGGGCACAAACAAGAATTCACAAAACCATTCTTTTGCCCACTCGTGAAGTTCCAAAGTTTAGGGTTAATCCCACTCTAGAAACGGTGGCTTCGAACTTACTTGAATTTTCGCATAACGCCAATGACGACGCCCTGGATTTTGAAGTCACCTGCTTTCACAAGAATGGGCTTCATTTCTGGGTTAGCTGGTTGCAAACGCACGCCGTTTGTTTCCTTATAAAACCGTTTCAACGTGGCCCGGTCATTGTCTAGCAGCGCGACCACTGTTTCCCCGTTTTCTGCCGAGTCCTTTCTCTCCACGATCACGTAGTCACCATCCTTGATATGATCCTCGATCATCGAGTCACCCTTGACCTGAAGGACGAAAACGTTTTTATCCTCCGGGTCCGGCAAGATAGACACCACCTCACGGTTCTCCAGTGCTTCGATCGGTTTGCCCGCAACGATGTGTCCCAGCAGAGCGTACTCCCTCGACCGAAGACCAGTTGGCTCTTCAACTATCTCGATTGCGCGGCTCAGGTTCTGGCGCTTGCGGATGAGTCCTTTCAGCTCCAGATGGTTCAGGTGCTTGTGCACCGTTGCTGGCGAACGGAGCTTGAAGCATTTCCCAATCTCGACAATGCTCGGAGCATACCCCTTGCTACGAATGTGGTCCTTTAAATACTGATAAATTTCTCGCTGACGCCGGGTGAGAAACATGGGACCTCCAGATGTGGGGACTTGATTTGACCAATACTAGGCGAAAATAAAGCGAAAATAAAGCGAAAATCGAGACCACCACACCATCA
>CAZVZT010000250.1:0-2016 GCA_964631515.1 uncultured Nitrospinaceae bacterium | reverse complement strand
TTTGAGAACACGTAATCGATTTCAGGAAGTTCCTTAATCTTATTTTCGACGGCATCCTGCATCGAAACCGCCTGTGATAGGCTGGTTCCAGTCACCCGCAAGGCATGAATGGCCATGTCCCCTTCATCCAAAGTTGGAAGAAACTCGGTTCCCATTTTTGTAGCCAATAACAAGCTGAGGACAACAAGTACAGCTGCAAAGCTGACGATTACGGAACGATTGGCGAGAGAGTAATCGAGCAAGGGCGCGTAGATTTTCTTCGCCCAGCGAAGTAGAGGGATTTCCTTGTCGGACATCTCGTCGGAGGCAAACTGGGCAATCATAGCGGGAATGAAAGTCAGTGACAGAATCATCGCTCCTGTCAACGCGGCTAAAACCGTAAATGCCATGGGATGAAACATCTTACCCTCAATTCCGGTCAGGGTAAGAATGGGAAGGTAAACGATCATAATGATGAAAACACCGAAAATACTTGGGCGGGAAACCTCGCGTGTGGCTTCTCTGGTTATAGAGAGACGCTCTTCTTTGCTGAGTGTTCGCCCAAATCTTTTTTGTTCTTCCGCCAGCCTGCGATAGCAGTTTTCAACAATGATCACGGCTCCATCGACGATGATTCCAAAGTCGATCGCGCCCAGACTGAGAAGATTTCCGCTGATTCGGTTGCTCACCATGCCGGTCACTGCAAACAGCATGGAAAGCGGGATCACTAGGGCGGTGATGAGCGCCGCACGAAAATTCCCTAGCAAAAGAAAAAGGACCACAATAACCAGCAACGCTCCTTCGAACAGATTGTTTCGCACCGTTCTCAAAGTGGCGTTCACCAAGCGGGTGCGGTCGTAAAGAGTTTTGGCAACAATCCCCTGAGGCAGCGTTCGGTTGATTTCTTTCATTCTCTCAGCAACACTCAATGAAACCGCACGGCTGTTCTCACCTTTCAGCATAAAAACGGTTCCCAAAACGGCTTCCATTCCGTTCAATGTCGCCGCACCGGTTCGGAGTTCCTTTCCCAGTTCAACCTCTGCCACATCTTGTACGTATATAGGTGCACCATTATGTGTTCCCAGAACAATCCGGCGGATGTCTTCCAAACTGCTTACCTGGCCGGGGGATCGAATCAGATACTGTTCGCCTTGGCGCTCGATGTATCCGGCACCCGCGTTCGCGTTATTTTTACTCAAGGCTTCCATCACTTCGCGAAAATTAATTCCAAAGGCGATCAGTTTTTCGGGGTCGGGAGCGACGTGATACTGCTTGGTATAACCACCGATACTATTGACCTCCGTGACGCCCGGAACATTGAGAAGTTGAGGTCGAATGATCCAATCCTGAACCGCCCTCAGCTCCATTAAAGAGGAAGGTTCCTGATCCACACCCGAAGGCTGGTCCTCCCTTTCTACGGACCACATGAAAATTTCTCCGAGACCGGTGGCGATCGGGCCCATCGTTGGGTTTGTCCCGGCGGGCAAAATCTCTTTAGCTTCCTGTAGGCGGGTGCTGATCAACTGTCTTGCAAAGTAGATATCTGTATCATCCTCAAAGATGGCAGTCACTTGAGACAAGCCGTACCGTGAAAGGGAGCGGGTATGACTCAACTTCGGTATTCCGGCAATGGCTGTTTCCACCGGGAAGGTAATCCGTTGCTCAACTTCCAGAGGAGTGAATCCCGGAGCTTCGGTATTGATTTGAACCTGAACGTTGGTAATGTCTGGAACGGCATCAATAGGAAGTATTAGAAAGTTGTAAACTCCAACGGCGGCCATACCGATGGTGGTAACAATCACGAATAATCTTTGCTTGATGGAAAATTGCGTACACGTATTAAGCATAATCTGACTTCATCTAATGTTGATGGGTGGCTCCAGATTTTTCGATTTCGGCTTTCACGACAAAACTATTTTTCACGACGTAATTTTCTCCGGCGGATAAGCCATCTAACACTTCAACCCAGGTTCCGTCATTGGCTCCAAGCTGGAGCGGACGACCTTCAAAGAGATTTTCATACTTCACAAAGACAAC
>CAZVZT010000249.1:0-2016 GCA_964631515.1 uncultured Nitrospinaceae bacterium | reverse complement strand
TCATCGACTGTCCTCCGAATGAAGAAATTGGTTAATGGAGATCTGGCTTCCTACCCATCCGATAATCATACCTGCCAAGAGCATGGGCCAGAGAAACGACTGGGTGATGAATTGCAGATCAGCCCCCCGAAAAATGGATTCCAGAGAACCTTGGAATTGGAGCTGTATGTAGAGGTGAACTAATTTGATAAGCCCTAGTGCAATCCCTACCCCACTAAGCCCCTGGACCACGCCTTCCAGGATCAGCGGCACCTTGATGGACCGGTGAGTTGCGCCAACCAGCAACATCAGTTCAATTTCCTCTCGCCGGGAAAAAATTGAGAGTTTTATTGTATTCGAAATAATCAAAACCAACCCAACACCCAAAACCCCGCCGACTGCCAGAATGAAAACACGAAGAAAAATCATAAAATTTTCAAACTTGGAAATCCATTTCTCACCATACTCCATCGACTCGATCCCTTCGCCTTCGCGCAACTCATCAGTAAGCTGACGTATATGCTTCAACCGGTCCGGCCCCGCTTTGAATTTCAGGCTATAGGATGCGGGGAGTGGATTAAGGTCTAACCCCGCAACGAATCCAGATTTCTCGGCGAAGGTGCTTTTAAAGTTTTTCCACGCGCTGTCACGGGAGATATAATGAGCGGAATCAATGCGCTCGTTATCATCGAACAGCTTTTTCAGCGCTTTCATCCGAGTTTTGGAAATCCCATCATCCAGGTAAATGACAAGTTGAACCTGCTTGTTCCAGGTGGAAAGCAGTGCATTAAGGTTGGCGTGTACAAGAAAAAACAGCCCCAGAATGGAAAACGCGACCGCGACTGTAGTCACAGACAACACGAATACCTGTTTGTTGGCTTTAATGTTGTGGCCGGTAGTCTTCAGTGTGTTGGCTAACGAAGAAACCATTGTCTCAAGTCTAAATTATTTTTCCACGATTCAGAGTTAAAAGGCGGTGATTTTGAGCCCGCAACATTTCCAAACTATGGGTCGCGAAAATCACAGTTTTTCCTTCCTGGTTGATTTTCTCGAAAAGATTCAGGATTTTTAGAGAGATTTCCGGATCCAGGTTACCCGTAGGCTCATCAGCTAGAATGATTTTTGGATTGTTAACGAGAGCACGAGCGATGGCAACCCGCTGCTGCTCTCCCCCGGAAAGTTGAAGTGGGTAAGCATCTTTCTTAGGGGTGAGGCCCACACTCTTGAGCACTTCCCAAGTTCTGATCCGGATGGTTTTAGAAGGAACACCGATCACTTCCTGAGCAAATGAGATATTTTCAAAAACGGTTTTCTTCGGCAAGAGTTTGTAATCCTGGAAAACCATACCGATTCTACGTCGAACCTCTGGGAGCAAAACCACCCCGATATCTCGGCGCAGAAAGAACAAGTTCTCCTCACTGAGTTTGCCCACATTGACGCCATTGACCAATACTTGGCCTCGGTCGTACTTCTCCCCTCCGAATAGAATTTTAAAAAGAGTGGTCTTGCCTGCACCGCTCGGGCCGGTCAGAAAAACGAACTCCCCCTCCTTAACTGAGAAAGAAATGTCAGCCAGGGCGGGAGCGCCTCCACCATATGTCTTGATTAAATTGAAAACCTGAATCATTCAGGGTGCGGTGAGGTTTTTGGGTTATTTAATAGATTTTAACTTCTAAAAAGGAAAAGTGACCCTTTGGAATTTCCACTGGCGCTGCGTGGGTCAAGATTACTGTTTTCTGGGAGGACTGGCGTATTCCTCGGCAAGCATAAAATCACTTTCACTGTTATTTTCGGCAAGAAACTCATCCGGCAACATGGTGACCGTTCCGGGGCCATAAAACGTGTGGAGTTGTTCCTCAGAAAGGAGTTCAAAGTTGATATAGGTCTTTATTATCAACCGGCCAGCATCGATTGTATAAGCAAACACTCCGGCCGAGCAGGTCAAATATTCATCGTTTTCACCGTAGGTCAATAAGGCGTCAGTCAGGTATGCATCCAAGATGATGATGCAGTTGTCACTGGTATCGTTTCGTTCAC
>CAZVZT010000248.1:0-2019 GCA_964631515.1 uncultured Nitrospinaceae bacterium | reverse complement strand
AGTAAAGTCGGAACTTTTTGGATCAACAAGCACACGTTTCTTTGAGTTTTTTGCGCGGTGGATGATAGCCTTGAACACTTTTTCAGTGAGAACTCCCTTGTGGTAATCCGAGCAGATGATGCAGTCCATTTCTGGTAGGATTTTATTGATGTGCTGGACGAATTTACTTTCGGTTTCTTCGGTGATGGGTCGGTTGTCTTCCTTATCAATGCGGAGCACCTGCTGGTTGTGAGCAACGATACGTATCTTCGACGTTGTAGGTCGGTGCACGAAACGAAAAATACCCTCAGTACTAATACCTTGTTCGTCAATAAGGGATAGCAGTCGTTCACCTTTTTCATCTTTACCAATGGCGCCTACAAGATGAACCTCGCATCCGAGTGCGACGAGGTTGTTAGCCACATTGGCTGCTCCGCCGAGGGCAAGGTTTTCTGATTTTGTTTCTAGGATAGGAACTGGTGCTTCGGGCGAGATGCGGTTTATGGCACCCCAAATGTATTCATCAAGAATGAGGTCGCCGATGACTAGAAGCCGTGGACGATGATCGCTATCGAGAAATTCTTTAAATTTTTTTTTCATGAGTGAGGTCTTGCTCGATGATTTCGCAAATGATATGACCGATAGTAATATGTACTTCCTGGATACGTGCCGTGTCGTCTGATGGAACCACGATACAGATATCAACACAGTCTTTCATTTTTCCACCCCCATGGCCCATGAGGCCGATGGTTGCAGCGCCCATGTTACGTGCGAGATTGAGAGCACGGATAACATTTTGAGAGTTACCGCTGGTGCTGATGCCTATCACAGCGTCTTTTGCAGTGGCCAGCGCTTCTATCTGGCGCGAAAAGATTGTTTCGAATCCATAATCATTTCCAAGCGCAGTCAGAGAAGAAGAGTCCACTGTGAGTGCGATTGCGGGAATGGCCGCACGTTCTTTTTTGAATCGGCCAATCAATTCGGCGGCGATATGCTGAGAGTCAGCGGCGCTTCCGCCGTTACCCATAAGTAGCAACTTCCCTCCGGAAGCCAATCGGTCGCGAATAGTCTGCGCAGCTTCGAGGATTTCCCCCGATAGGGTTTCTGCCACTTGGTGTTTCAGATCGCCACTAGCTTTTAGAAACTGTTTAACGCGCTCCATTAATCAATAGTTTAGGCATTAAGGATCGAGGTTCGTATTTGCCCTAGTTTGAATGTTTTTGGGGATAAGTCAACCAAGAATCGGATCCTGTTTTTCAGCCAGATCTTCCCCTTTTGGGGTCAATGCTTGATGGAAGATTTGAGGTGATTAGCTACAGGAGTGCGTTCAGCGATCACTTATGTTCAATTGTTCTTTGAAATACTCCATGGTTTCTTTTAATCCCTCATCAAGTTTCACGCGGGGTTCCCATTTTAGGTGCTTCTTTGCCTTGCTAATATTGGGTTGCCGTACCTTGGGGTCATCTTTGGGTAATGGGGTATAGATGATTTTACTCGGGGTTTCGCAGGTTTGAAGAATTTTTTCTGCCATTTGTTGGATGGTCATCTCGACGGGATTCCCGATATTGACCGGTTTGTTGAGATTGGACATCAAAAGTCGGTAGATGCCTTCGACTAGGTCGGAAACGTAGCAGAAACTGCGGGTCTGGGTGCCCTCGCCATAGGCGGTGAGGTCTCTACCAGTTAGTGCCTGTTTGAGGAAATTAGAAATGGCACGTCCGTCGTTGGTGCGCATGCGTGGACCGTAGGTGTTGAAGATACGAACGATTTTCACATCGATGCCATGAACGCGGTGATAAGCCATGGTGAGTGCTTCGGCGAAGCGCTTTGCCTCGTCATACACGCCTCGAGGTCCAATGGGGTTGACATTTCCCCAGTAAGTTTCTTCTTGCGGGTGCATTAAGGGATCGCCATAAACTTCGGACGTAGAAGCGAGTAGAAACTTGGCTTTCTTTTCCCTAGCTAGGCCCAGTGTATTGTGTGTTCCTAACGAACCGACCTTAAGGGTCTGAATGGGGAATTCTAAGTAGTCGATAGGAC
>CAZVZT010000247.1:0-2019 GCA_964631515.1 uncultured Nitrospinaceae bacterium | reverse complement strand
GGACTACGTGAAAGCCACGTCCACGACGTGATCGTAACCAAAGAAGCCCCCAATTATCACATTGAATAGCCTACCCCGGTAGAGGTCTTGGGTAGGGGACAATGACGGCAAATTAGCCTACCAAGGGTTGCCTTGAGCTTGTCGAAGGGAGAACCACAAGACACCGCTGCGCTTGTGGCTTTTTTGTTTCAACCTAATGGGAGGTTTTTCATCTACACCGGATAGCAAACCAGAAACTTGAATTTATGCCTGTCGACTCCCTTCACGAACAGAAGATACTGATCTTGGATTTTGGATCTCAATACACCCAGAACATCGCGCGACGTGTGCGCGAGGCGGAGGTTTATTGCGAAATTCATCCCTGCACGAAAACGCTGAAAGAAATCAAAGCATTTCGTCCAAAAGGCATCATCCTTTCCGGCGGACCGGCCAGCGTGCTCGAGCAGGATGCGGTTGTCTGCGATGCGGAAGTGTTCGAACTAGGGGTCCCCGTCCTCGGTATCTGCTACGGCATGCAACTTATAGCCCACCTACTCGATGGCAAGGTATCACCAGCCGATAACCGAGAATACGGGCGCGCCAAGCTTTATATCAAAGAATACTCGCACCTGCTCAACAACGTTAACAACAACTCGACAGTATGGATGAGCCACGGCGACCGCATCGACAAGCTGCCCGCCGGATTCAAGTCTGCCGCCTATACCGACAACTCACCCATCGCCGCCATTGAAAATCACGCCAAGAAAGTGTACGGACTCCAGTTCCACCCAGAAGTCGTGCACACGAACGATGGGGTAAAGATCCTAGATAATTTCCTTTTTGACATCTGTGGCTGCACCAAAAATTGGAAGATCAAATCGCTTGCCGAATACGCCATCGAGGGCATTCGGTCACAAGTGGGTAACGGACATGTGGTGTGCGGCCTGAGCGGGGGAGTGGATTCCTCCGTCGTTGCGGTACTCATTCACAAAGCTATCGGAAACCGGCTCACATGCATCTTCATCGACAACGGCGTTCTGCGCGAGGGCGAACGGGACAAGGTTGAGAAAACCTTCCGCGAAAATTTCCATATCAACCTTGATGTAGTCGATGCCGCCGACCGATTCCTTGACAAACTCAAGGGCGTTACCGATCCAGAAAAGAAACGAAAAATCATAGGCAACACCTTCATCAAAGTATTCGAGGAGGAAGCCAAACGGCTCGGCGACTTCGAATTCCTCGCACAAGGCACACTGTATCCAGACGTCATCGAATCGGTTTCATTCAAAGGCGGTCCATCGGTCGTCATCAAATCACACCACAATGTCGGCGGTCTGCCAAAGAAAATGCACCTCAAGCTCGTCGAGCCCCTCCGCGAACTGTTCAAGGATGAGGTGAGGAGACTCGGGCGTGAGGTGGGCATGCCGGAGGAAATCATCCAACGCCAGCCGTTTCCGGGCCCCGGGCTCGCCATCCGCGTCCTCGGTGACGTAACGAGAGAGAGGCTCGATATTCTTCGAGAAGCAGACAAGATTATTCTTGAAGAGGTGAAGAAGGTTGGCCTCTACAATGAACTCTGGCAGTCGTTCGCGGTACTGCTACCGGTAAAAACGGTCGGTGTCATGGGCGATGCGCGCACCTACGAAAACGTCGTTGGCATCCGTGCCGTCACCAGTACTGACGGGATGACCGCCGACTGGGCTCACCTCCCCTACGACCTCCTGGGCAGATTTTCCAACCGCATCATCAATGAGGTCAAAGGTGTCAATCGTGTCGTCTACGATATAAGCTCCAAACCCCCTGGCACTATTGAATGGGAGTAGTTTTTCACATATAAGTCATTGATTTATAGGGATAATAAAGCCACACTACAGTTACCCACCTAAAATCAACCATTAGTTTTAAAGCAGACTGGCATAATTTCAATGAAACGAGAAAGGCCAAAAGGGTCTTTGGCTGAAGGTAGGAAGAAGAAATGAGCTTCACTCACTCAATAATGTTCCATCACTTTCATAGTAACAAACATTCGCCAGCGCCAGG
>CAZVZT010000246.1:0-2027 GCA_964631515.1 uncultured Nitrospinaceae bacterium | reverse complement strand
GCTTTCTTTGGTTTTCGACGAGCACTATTTCCAGGCTGGGCAGGGCCACCTTAAGTGGAATGCCGGGGAACCCGGCTCCGCTCCCGATGTCGACAACGCGAGTGCCGGGAGAAACGGCTCGCGCGTATTGCAGAGAATCTCGAATGTGTCTATCGATGACCGAGTGCTCGTCGGTCTCGGCAGTCAGGTTAATCTTCGCGTTCCACCGCCGCCACTCGGCCAGATAAATCAGGAGTTGTTCAGCGGCAACTTCGGGGTCAACCCCGGACTCAAGGGGCAGTTTTTCATCTGATAGTAAATTAATAAGTCTTTTTTTCATAACGACTTATATGCTTTTAGGCCCGAAGAGGGAGGATTCATGCGTTTGGATTCAATGCTCGTGTAAACTCCTGGGTGAGGAGAGGCAGGACTTCCAAAGCGTCGCCTACAATTCCGTAGTCGGCAACAGAAAAAATGGGGGCGTGGGGATCCTTATTGATTGCAACGATACATTTGGACGTGGACATACCGGCCAGATGCTGTACCGCTCCTGAAATCCCGCAGGCAATGTACAAGTCAGGCGAGACGGTGCGGCCGGTCTGCCCAACTTGGTTGGAGTAATTCCGCCACTGGTTGTCAACCACGGGCCGGCTAGCTCCTACGGCTCCGCCCAGCACGTGGGCTAAGTCTTCGAGAAGTTTGAAGTTTTCAGCCTCCTGCATACCGAGTCCGCCAGACACCACCACGCGGGCCTCGGTGATATCCAGGCCTTCTCCTGTCTCGCGAACCACCTCCTTAATTTTTAAAACCAGCTCATCGACTGGTAGCTGGGCATCAATGACTTCGATTTCGCCTGAGCGGGAGGTATCAGGTCCGGGCCCACGAAATACATTGGGGCGCAGACTGAGAATATGTGGTCCGGAACCGGATAAAACCAAGTAGGAGTGGGCTTTCCCGGCATAGACGGGACGCCGAATGTTGATATCGCCACTACTTCCTGCCTCCACCCAGACACAATCGGTGGCAAGCGCAACATTCAAGCGGGCAGACAAGGAGGCCGCAAGCTCTTTTCCGTGGGGGGTCGCCGCAAAAAAAATCAAATGCGGATTCCGCTCATGAACAACAGGTTCAAAAGCCGCAAGCCAGGAATCAAGAACAAACGATTTAAGCCGGGAATGTTTGAGCACGATCACCCGGTTGGCACCGTGGCTGATCAAACTATCAACAGCGGAAGGTTCCTCGTCACTCAAACACAACGCATCAACTTGGCCACCTAGTGAATCCGCTAAAACCCGCGCTGCATGAACCACTTCAAATGAAACAGGCTTGACCTTTCCGTTGCTGATTTCAACAAGGACCCATATTCGTTTAGTAGCACTCATGAATCAATCGCTCGAAATTTAAAATAAAAAAACCCAATGGAAAATTTTGCTACACAGTAAGGGAAAGGCGCCTAAACCCGTTTTAAACGTAGCCTCAACCACAACAAACAGTCGACAAAAAAAATTACAAATATCCAAAAAAATGGGAAAGTATTATAATTAGGCCATTTTAGGCTATATTATTTTTTCCCGAAACACTATCATACAGCGATTTTATGCCAATATTTTCATTGATTCTAGATGATAGCTTAAAACTTAAATCTTAAAATTTACAATATAGTCTATTTAGGCTATTAACTAGATAGGGGCTAAGTTAAGCAGGTCATACATACGAATGAAAAATAAACGAATTAATATTTCATCAACAACCCTAGGCCTGCTTCACACGACTTTTTCATCCTGCCGCAAAGCTTTTACCAGCCGGGCAACAGATTCCTCAACGGGTCCCTCGAAGACTTGCCCCTTGCCGCGCGACGGGGGAAGTTCGAGGCGGGATTGAGCAACCTTGCTGCTCTTTTCACCTACAGACGCGAGATCAAATCCGATAGCTGCCGCATCGAGGATTTTTATTTCCTTTCTCTTGGCAGCCATAATGCCTTTTAACGATGGAAGCCGTGGTTGGTTTAGCCCCTTCTGGCAAGTCAGAAGAACCGGGAGGGGGGATTC
>CAZVZT010000245.1:0-2048 GCA_964631515.1 uncultured Nitrospinaceae bacterium | reverse complement strand
TGTCGGGTCCTTCCCTAGTCGATGCTGGGTTGCGTCTTAAGCCTGACTGGATCTTTCACTGGTTAAAAACTCCAAAAAAATTTCTCCCCAAAAGCCGCATGCCTTTGTTTGAGCTGGATGAAGAAACGATTGTCCTCATGACCAAATATATTTTGAGTATTCGTACCCAGCAATAGAGTTTTTGATGATTAGCGTAGACAAAACAGAGGAGCGTTTGGGGGAATTCCGGATGGTAGCGGTGGGTATCGGATTATGGATTGCTGTGTGTCTGTCCAGTTGCAGTCCAGCCCCGGAGACCCCTCGCTCCAATGCTCCGTCGGTGCAGGCCAACGCTTCGGAAACAGCGTCAAATCCCGTTCATGTTCCGGTGCCGAAGGTTATTCCGGTATCTAAGGAAACGCATCGGGTGTACCAGTGGTATTGCGCGCAATGCCACGGGGTGAAGGGTCATGGGGACGGGATTAACGCTCCACATCTGGTGGTACCGCCGCGTAATCACGCTAAAGCCGATTACTTGGAAACTCGCTCTGATCAGCAATTGTTCGACGCGATTAAACTGGGCGGATTGGCTGTGGGCCGTGCGCCCTGCATGCCTGCGTGGGGACACACCCTCGATGACGGAACCATCCAATCCCTCGTCAGCTATATTCGCGAGCTTTGCGCCTGCAAAGCGCTGTGAGGGGTTGTTTCTATCGAACTCCCTTCATCTGTGTAACTTTGATATAATAGCGCTGGAACTTTTTCCAGATGCGCCATTTAGCCCTATCTATTTTTACTCTAACACCTTATCCCCGGTAAGTTGCCATGGTAGACATTGCCCCCTTTGCAGGTTTGTTGTTCAATCAGGAAAAAACCGGCCCAGCCGATCAGGTAACAGCGCCGCCTTATGATGTGATCTCGCCTCAACAGCAGGACGCGCTTTATGAAAAGAATCCGTTCAACGTTGTGCGCTTGATTCTTGAGAAGCAATACACCGAAGATACAGAGGATAACAACCGCTACACCCGTTCCGCCGCCACGTTCAAGCAGTGGATTGAAGAGCAGGTACTGGTGAGGGATAAGAAGCCAGGATTTTACGTCTATAGTCAGGAATATACCTATGACGGTCAGGTGGTCTGTCGTGCCGGCTTTTTTGCGCGTGTGCGAACAGAAGACTTCAGCACGGGGCGCATCTGCCCCCATGAATTCACTCTATCCAAAGCGAAAAAGGATCGGATGCAGTTGCTGAAAGCCTGCCAAGCCAATTTCAGCCCTATTTTTGGGTTGTTCTCTGATCCGTCGGGGGAAGTGGACGCTTGGTTGAGTGAGGCGATGCAGGGGGAACCGTTTGCCGTTGTGGAAGAGAACGGGATTCTTCACAAAGCATGGCATCTCGATGACGAAGAAAAGCAGGCTCTGATTGCAGAACGGTTCAAAGACAAGAAAATCTATATTGCGGATGGACACCACCGTTATGAGACGGCGCTGAACTATCATAAAGAAAATGGGAGCGCGGTGGAAGATTCGGCCCATGTGATGATGTTTCTCACCAATCTGGACGCGCAATCGCTGGCGATTTACCCGATCCATCGCCTAATTAAAACTCCGTTTCCCTTCGATGAAGCGGGGTTCATGAATCAGGTGAAAAATTATTTTATTGTGGACCCTCTACCGGAAGGGACGGGAGTCACAGAAATAAAAAGTTCTCTCGAGTCTGCCGAACAGGATGAGATCGTTTTCTGTGTTTACTTTGGTCAGGGTCGCGGTTCATTTATCAAACTCAAAGATAAAGAACACATGGTTCCCTTACTTGATCCGGAGGAGCCGACGGACCTGAAGGTTCTTGATGTGGCCCAACTCCATACGCTGGTGATTCGATCCATTTTAAAAATAGACACCAGGCAGGCCGACAGTCAGCAGTACGTGACGTATAAAGTGGATATAGCCGAAGCGCTTAGCCGAGTGGACTCCGGCGAATTCGATCTTGTGTTTTTTATGAATGCGACTCGCATCGATCAGGTGCGAGAACTTGCTGAAAATGGAATTCGCCTGCCGCAGAAGGCCACATT
>CAZVZT010000244.1:0-2055 GCA_964631515.1 uncultured Nitrospinaceae bacterium | reverse complement strand
TTTCCGCAGTCTGTGAACTGAGGTATGGGTCTGGCGGATAGGCTTGGGCAGCGGTACCGGGTGCTTTATGTCTTTCTAGGTTCACCTTGAGCGCGATAGCTTTCCATCACGGCTTGGGTGAAGCGCATGTATTCGACACCAGCTTCGAAGGTTGTCAGCAGTACTTCCTCTTCCCCACGGATCGCGTTAATGAACTCCTCCTCAACTCTCCAGCGGCCGGTTTCCTTAGGATCGATTTTCAGTTCCTTAAGTTCCTCGTTTGTTTTTGAGCCGTACCATAACTTTCCATCGGGAACAAATTCAATCTGCAGGGTGCCTTCAGTACCGAAAATTTTCACAGTTGGGGAACCGGTATGAAGACCCGTTTCGCTGATGAGAAACGAGCCATATATTCCACCGTTCAGTCGCATTTGCACCGACAGATAATCAGGGATCTCGACAGTCACTGGCTTTCCCGTATCCGGGTCGATGGCTCGATTGTTGAACACATATCCGATTGCGCTAACCCGTTCGGCCGGTGGCAACCAGCGGCGAAGTGATTCATACAGGATGCCCAGTACCATCACATTTTCGCCACTGTATTTTTTGTTGCGCCGCCAGTGAAGCGTGCCGCCAAGGCTTGAAAGTGAGGCGGACTGGTATTCAGCCTGGAAGTGGAGCACATCGCCGAGTTGTCCGTCAGCAATGCAGGAGCGAATGGTCTGGTCAACTCGAAGAGTAAATGGGGCCGGGACCAGTTGAGTTACAAGGTCGGGATGTGAGCGGGATGATTCCAACATGCGGCCGGCTTCGTCCGCATTCATGGCCATCCGTGCTTCACACAGGACATGTTTTCCGGCCTCAAGCGCGGTGCAGGAAGCTTCGCAGTGGAGATAGGGCCAGGTACCGATCACAACGGCATCGACCGCATCGGATGTTGCCACCTCCTCCCAATTGGACCGAACCTGCCGGATGCCGAATTCTTCGGCGACTTTTTGACTCGAGGTGGTCGATCTATTGGCGACTTCTACGACCTCCACGCCGGGTATGGCTTGGAGTTTTGGAATGTGCGTCTTGCGGGTGTTCTGACCTGCGCCAATGATCCCTATGCGGATTTTTTCTGCCACCATAGTTTAGGAACTCGGATTATCAGAGTCCGGCATCCTTTTTTAAGGCTTTGGCCTTGTCCGTGCGTTCCCAAGTGAAGCTTGCCTCGTTTCTCCCAAAATGGCCGTAAGTGGCGGTTGGTAAGTACCGGGGTTTGAGAAGATCGAGAGTTTTAATGATTCCTGCGGGTTTCAGGTTGAAGTGTCCGCGGATCAGGTCTTCAAATAGATCCGGGTTGATTTTGTGGGTGCCGAAGGTTTCCACGAAAACGGAAACCGGGTCAGCCACGCCAATGGCATAGGCCAACTGAACCTCGCAGCGATCCGTGGTGCCAGCTGCGACGAGATTTTTTGCAATGTAACGAGCCATGTAGGCGGCTGAGCGATCAACCTTGGATGGGTCCTTTCCGGAAAATGCCCCTCCGCCGTGCCGGGAAAACCCCCCGTAGGTATCGACGATAATTTTACGTCCGGTCAAACCGCAATCTCCGTGGGGCCCCCCGACCACAAATTTTCCGGTTGGATTGATATGAATTTTCATTTTCTTTGGGCGGAGTCTCTCGGGAAGTACCTTATTGATGACCTGTTCGGTGATTTCCGCCCGCATCTTTCTATTTGAAACCCCCGGATCGTGCTGAGTAGAGATGACGACCGTTTCAATTCCCACGGGCTTGTCGTTTTCGTAACGCACCGAAACCTGAGACTTGCTGTCGGGGCGCAGGTAGGGGAGCTGGCCGTTTTTACGCAACTGGGCGAGTTTTTTAACTAACTTGTGTGAGTACATGATGGGCATCGGCATCAGTTCTGGAGTTTCCCTGGTGGCGTAGCCGAACATCATGCCCTGATCACCTGCACCTTGCTCTTTTTTGCTGGCTTCATCCACTCCACGCGCAATGTCTCCTGATTGTTCATCAAAGGATACCAGCACCCCACAGGTTTCGAAATCAAATCCCATCTCAGAATGAGAGTA
>CAZVZT010000243.1:0-2069 GCA_964631515.1 uncultured Nitrospinaceae bacterium | reverse complement strand
CCACCATTCCACAGCCGGTCGCTCAGCCCCATCCCGGGACCACTCCCGCGGTGGTTCATCATAAACACACCCATCCCACGCTTCCAAAGCTTGCGGGCAATGCGCCTCATATAACTCGATTCCGAACAACCACCCATCCCGTGAGCCAGCAGAACTAGTGGGGAATCCGTTTTCTGAGGGGGTAACTCCAGGGTTACTGACAAAGATTGTGGCCCCACACGCACTTTATGGCGCAACCGGTTCGGCAGAGAAGTATCACCCGAGAACTGAGATCCAATAATGGTTTGAGCGAAACCACTCCGGATCAGGGAATGGGGTTTAAATAAATCGAAATCAAGTTTCATAGTTTAAGGAATTTTTCGAGCCGGAACCGTATCTTAGCCGTGGTGTAGGATCTTGGTACCAGGTTGACACTATAAAAAAGGATTGATAGCCTGATACTCACCCAAAAATACTTATCCTTTGCCGGAAACGATGAAAATGAACCGAACTAATTTTTTCTCGATTGCCACAGGCACCTTTCTCTTCTACGCGTTTCTGATGCTATCCGCAGGCCTTTCTTCCGCGGAATCAGGAGACTCCGCCCAAGCCACCCGGTTTTATAACGACGGTTTGCAATTGAGCCAAGCCAAGTACTGGAAGGAAGCCGCGCACGAGTTCCGCAAGGCCATTCAGCACGACCCAAAACACAAGCTTGCGTTTGCCAACCTAGGAGTCGCCCTCAGCCAAATCGGCCAGCATAAGGAGGCCTTGCTTGCCTTTGAAGAGGCGATGAGCCTCGGCTATGACCACGCGCTCCTTCGCTATAATCGGGGTCTCTCCTTCGCCAAGTTAAACCTTATAGAAGAGGCCGTCAAGGAAATCAAAATATCACTAAAAATGGATTTCAGAAATGTCAAGGCGATCTACGACCTGGGGCTTTTGTACTTGGCGCAGGAGCAGGTTGAAGAAACACGAAAGTTGGTGGACCTGCTTTATCACCGAAATAACGCTCTAGCAAAAAAACTATTCGAGAAGACCCCCCCTGAATATAAGGTGGTCTCAGTTGAAAATGGCGGCACGCTCTCGGGAAGTGTCACCATGAAGGGCAAAGTTCCGGATCCCCGTTTTTTTCCTCTCATTGCATCGCCCAATATTGAATACTGCACCCGAATTTCTAATGGGCGGGGCCATCGCATTCTATTCGACTTTACCGTCTCTAAATCACGCAGACTAAAAGACACCGTGATCAAATTAACAGGCGTTCCAAAAGGAAAACCATTTGCGACGGGAATCCAGAAGGTCGTAATGGACCGTTGCCACACACCTAATTATACAATTGGTGTCCGCAATGGGGAAACACTGTTACTGGAAAACACAGACCCCATCATCCACGAAGTCGTCACTTACGAATTTACCAACCGTGGAGTAGATCAAAGAAGTCACCGCCCCGTCAATGCCCATACCTCCCAAGTGCGAAGCGCGTTCGTAAAGCGTGACACAGAAGAGTTTCTGGTTAAATGCAACCTGCATCCCTTCCTCCAAACCCGAGGCTTGATGGTGGATAATCCGTATTACGCTATCACCGATGAGGAAGGAAGATTTTCTATAAAAGATATTCCACCGGGTACGTATGAAGTAGTCGCATGGCACCCCTTTATTCCAAACCAAGTGGGCACAATCACTATCGAGCCAGGTCAGCAGTCAAAACTTGATTTCGAGTTTGACGGGGGAGATGTTCGACGCAAACTTTATAACGATGACTGGGCTATGTACCATTTCCAGTCAATGTACGACAGTTTTGAAAATTTTTACGGCGGCCCCAGAGTTGACGACAAGATTGAAGTTCTACAGAAATACATTCCGCTGAAAAATTGATCACTGGGGAACCTTAGGACTTTTCCTCCTTCCAGACGACCACACCGTTGAGGTGTTCCTGTTCCTTTATCTGGAATGCCATGCCCAGAGCAAGTTGCTTATCTTTGTAGTGTCCGACAAAAACACGGTACCAAATTTCCTCTGCAACAGGATTCTTGGCTTCCGCAACGTATACGGGATACCCTCTCCCTTTTAGCTTTTCTTCAAGCACC
>CAZVZT010000242.1:0-2089 GCA_964631515.1 uncultured Nitrospinaceae bacterium | reverse complement strand
AGATGCGCTCAAGAATCTTATTGTAGGCTAGACTGTTATATAGACTATGAACAGTGCTGATTCCCTCCTGGAATTCATTTTTTAGATCGGCGTCTTCATTAGGGTTCGTCGGTTCGGGAATTATGCAGTCATAATACCTTTTCATCATATTAATCGTCCGGTTGAGCAGATTTCCCAGGTTATTTGCGAGGTCGCTATTGATGCGCCCGATCAGCGCCTTGTGCGAAAAGTCCCCATCCATCCCAAACGGTACCTCGCGCATCAGAAAGTACCGAATGGCATCGACGCCGAACTGGTCGATTAGCCTGTTGGGTTCCACTACGTTACCAATGGACTTCGACATCTTTTGTCCGTTCACTGTCCACCAGCCATGGGCGAAAAGATTGAGTGCCGGATCGAGTCCGATTGCTTTGAGCATTGTGGACCAGTAAACCGCGTGGGTGGTAAGGATGTCCTTGCCCAGTAGATGATGGTTTGCGGGCCAGAATCCGCTTCCCCTGATCTCGTTGAGCGATCCATGAATGGAGATGTAGTTGATAAGTGCGTCGAACCAGACGTAGGTGACGTATTTTTCGTCGAAGGGCAGGGGGATGCCCCAAGGGAGGCGCTCTACCGGGCGCGAGATGCACAAGTCCCCGAGCGGTTTGTCGAGAAAACCAAGCACTTCATTGCGGCGTGACACCGGTTGTATGAATCGTTCGTCCGTTCGGATATAATTCTTCAGCCAATCCTGGTACTGCCCCATCTTGAAGAAATAGTTATGCTCCTGGATTTTATCTACCTTGCGCTTGCATTCTGGACAGTTTCCTTGGATAAGGTCTTTTTCTGTCCAGAACCGTTCGCAGGGCATGCAGTACCAGCCCTCGTAGCTATCCTTATAGATCTCTCCTTTGTCGTGTAACTGCTGCAGGATGTCGCAAACGAGAGCTCTGTGTCGTTCCTCGGTGGTGCGGATAAAGTCATCATTGGAAACATTGAACCGCACCCAAAGCTCCTTGAACCGCTGGTGTAATTTGTCGACGTGTTCCTGTGGTTCCACCTTGAGTTCGCGCGCGGCTTGCAGGACTTTTTGTCCGTGTTCGTCGGTTCCTGTGAGAAAGATCACCTCGTACCCTTCGAGCCGCCTGTAGCGCGCCACTACATCGGCTGCAATGGTTGTATAGGCGTGCCCGATGTGCGGAACATCGTTTACGTAATAGATAGGTGTTGTAAGAAAAAACTTTTTCCCTAAACTTTTCATGGAGGTTGAGTAATTAAGAGTTTTTTGGCTTCAGGTGAAGCAGAAAGTTTTTGAAGACTTGATAATTCTCAAGATTAAATTTTTCTCAGGTCATTTTTTTTAAAGATGTTACGAATTGATAAAAAGGTTGGAGCCCATCACTGCCTTTCTAGGAAGGGGTGATGGGTATTTTTGAAAAAGCGAACCCGTCCTAGCAATTGAATCTTTGCGAGTATCCAGTAGGAGGGCGACTTAATATTTTTTCCAATGGATTTTCAGCGCGTAGGCTGTGATTTTTAAGAAGGCTTGGTTTTTGGTGGACGCGGTTCCATGTTTTTTGGCTTCAGGAACTCCCTCAACTCGTCTAAAGGATAGGTCATTATACTTTCATCGTCGAGCCGGACAAGGATATTTTGCCTCAGGATGTCATTGTTAAGGACCTTGCCGGGCCCGTCTGGAGTCTGGATCTTGCGGTTGACCTTGGGCATGTCTTTGATGAGATTTTTGTAAATTGCATGTTCATACTGCAGGCAACACATGAGGCGTCCGCATACCCCTGAAATTTTGCTTGGGTTAAGGGCGAGTCCCTGATCTTTAGCCATGCGGATGGTGACCGGAGTGAAATCCTGAAGGAAACTGGAACAGCAAAGTGTTTCCCCGCATACTCCGTAACCAGTGATTGATCGGGCCTCGTCGCGCACGCCCACCTGTTTCATTTCGATGCGGTGTCGTAGGCCGGAGCCCAACTCCTTGATGAGTTGACGGAAGTCTACGCGGCCTTCGGCAGTGAAGAAAAAAATGGTTTTCTTGAGCTTTAGGATATGACTCACTCGACTTAGGTTCATCGGTAATTTCAGCTCCTGAATTTTT
>CAZVZT010000241.1:0-2097 GCA_964631515.1 uncultured Nitrospinaceae bacterium | reverse complement strand
ATGATGTCGTTGTAGAATGCAAAGACCATCAGGCTGATTAGCATGAATAGCCCAATCTGCTGGGCGCGCTCCCTACTTTTTTCGCTTACGGGCCGTCCTTTAATAAGCTCGATAAGAAAAAAGAAAATATGTCCTCCGTCCAGTACCGGAATGGGTAACAGGTTGATTAGGCCCAAGTTGATACTGAGCAAGGCCGTGAGGCGGATGAGCTCGTTGAATCCCTGTTCGGCTTGTTCGCCGTAAATCTGGAAAATCAGTATTGGTCCGCCGATCTGGTCTGCAGGGATGGAACCAAAGATCATTTTTTTAACGCTGACTGCAATCAGATAGGTCAGCCGCCAGGTTTCTTCGAGGGATCGCAGGAAGGCGCCGAACAGTCCGTACTGTTCGAGTACCAGCTGGCCGCTCATGCCTATGCCGATCTCACCAATCTCAATTTTTTTACCGTTTTTGTCTTCTATCTTTTTAAGAACCGGGGTCAGAGGAACCAGTATTTCGGTCTCATCTCGTTGAATTCGGAATATCAGTTCCTCTCCTGGATGGTCGATAGCAGCGGTTCGAAGATCAGGCCAGCCAAAAATAGGGGTTGCTTCTACCGCAAGGATGCGATCGTCGATCTGGAGTCCGGCCCGGTCTGCGGCGGTTCCTTCTTTGATGTAAGTTATTGTGTTAACCATAGGGCTGATGCCGATCAGCCCGACGTGTTTTTTATCACCCAACAGATCTTCGATTTCCTCAGAAATGGGGGTGATACTGATATTCAAAATTTCTTCTGTCTGGCGTTTGACCTGAAAATCGAGTGCCTGCCCAGGGGAGTTGTGAACCCTGTCCTGCAACTCGTCCCAAAAGCGAATGGGTTTTTCCTGAATAGCGAGGATTTGGTCACCAGTTTGGAGCCCAGCACTCTGGGCTGGAGAAATGTCTTTGACGGTGCCGACGGTGGGTGCCAGTGTTTTTACTCCGGCCATGTAAACGAAAGTATAAATGACCACTGCAAACAATATGTTGAACAACGGACCCGCAAAAGCAATAGCGAGACGGTGTTGCACCAAGGCAGCGGAAAACGATCCCTCCTCGCTGGTGGCTTCATCGAGCTCCTCTCCTTTCATCTTGACGTAGCCGCCGAGAGGGATGGCGGAGATGAGGTACTCGGTTTCACCAACGGTCTTTCCAAAAATTTTGGGTCCAAACCCAAGCGAAAATTTTTCGACCACGACGCCGCAACGGCGGGCAACTAGAAAGTGTCCCAACTCGTGGACGAAGATGAGCGCTGCCAGCCCAGCCAGAAATACCAGCATCTTTGCACTGAAAGTGGCTACGGCGTCGAAAGAAATAATGGAGAGATCAATCATCGGGGGGGAGTTGCCTTAGGGGAGGGGGTAAAGTCCTGCACCTCCACTCCTTCAGGTGCCTTGAAATCAAAAGCGTTTTCTGCGATTTCCTCGTTGATGCGGATGTCGCTGAACCTAATATCTGTTCTGTTTCCTAATTTATCATACACGCTGGACCCAATAATTTGGTAGTTTTTTTTGTCCACGTGGAGGACAAGGCGGCTCAGATTGCTATCACTTTCATGGGGAACAAGGATAACGGTGATTTCATTTTGTTCGGGAATAACCTGTGCAATGTCAAACGAGTCGGTCAGTTTTCCCTGTCCGGCTAGAAATAGGGCGGGGGTGTTCGATGAATACACGTTTTCGACTGGTATTTTGGTGACATGCTCCTCTTCGGGAATATAAAGCCATAAAGTCTTTTGGTTGCTAATGAGAACTTGAGGGTCCGGTGCGTTGTAAACCCACTTCATTCTTCCCGGTTTTTTGATTTTGACCTCCCCGCGGGTGACTTCTACCCGATTCATCATCTTAACAAAGGCTTTCTGCTCGAATGTTGCCTTGAAGGTACGGACTGATTCGTAACGTTCTTGGATGGCATCGATGGTCGCCTGTTCACTACTAATCGGCCAGGCAGAGGCAGACGGTCCTAAAATGGTGATGAGGGCAAGAATCTGAAGTTTTCGATTCATGAAATGCTTTTCGGGAGAGTTGGCTTCAAGTTTATTTCTGTATCACGGTTCTGCCGTCGAAATCCAATTTATCT
>CAZVZT010000240.1:1866-2112 GCA_964631515.1 uncultured Nitrospinaceae bacterium | reverse complement strand
GACCGTGATATGTACGTCCGGGAACTCTTCTTTGATCATTTTACAAAAGGTAAACGTCGGGATAAGCTGCTTTTGTTGAACGATCGAGATACCCACCATCCCAGGTTTTTCCTGCTGCACGATGGGGGATATCAGTTGGCGGTAGACTTCGCGGTAAACATTGATCTGATCATCATCGAGTGCCTCGATGACTTCACTCGACATGAACGGTTTGTAAACCAAGTCGGTTTCAATAGGGGGAAAACA
>CAZVZT010000240.1:0-1856 GCA_964631515.1 uncultured Nitrospinaceae bacterium | reverse complement strand
TAAAAATCTTCCCCACGTAAGATATTTTTTGCCTCCTCTGCATTACGGGAGGACTGATCAAAACGCTCCGGCGTGCATTGCAGGAGCTGCTCCTTCAGCGCTTTTTCCTCCTCGTCGAGCGCACGTTCTTTCTCCACGCGCTGAAGATGACGTAGCTCATGTGCGATGCGACCAGAGACGTGTTCCAAGAACGAACGGCTGAAAAACATATCGTACATCTCAACGTTGATGTCTTTTTGTACCACCTCATGGCCCGCTGGACGTAGGACTGACGTCAATGCTGGAAGACTCAAATACGGTTCCGATGGCAACCAATCGGGGGGGAATATTAATAGAATTTTCATAGACGACCCTTAAGATGGCGTTAGCCTGAGCCTGCTGGGGTACGCCCGAAAGGCGAAAAAAATCTACTCAAGCCTTGCATAGGCACTTGGTCATCCTTGTACTTCGGTGGATGCTTTCCGCTCAGCGCTTCTTTTCCATAGCGGTCCAGGTAGAGTAAAAAATGCTCCCTCGGCAACGTGCCCCAGACTTGGAGCGAGGGGAATTTATCCTCTGCCATCGAAATGCATTGAGTATTTATTTCTGCAGCTTCTTCACGTGACATGCCTGAGGATGCTTCGAAGTCTAGGTTCATCGCAATGTTTGCATCTGGATCTTGCACGATTTTCGTGATGGAAAACTTTTCCGGAAACTGGTAGCAGCTTGAATCGCGGTTTAACAGAAATACGCCCGGACCAAACGAGTGGATACTGTGCAGGTTCTCCATTAAAAAAGAGATCGTATCCCGGGCCTCGCCGTGGGTTTCCGTCGGGAACCCGAAAAACAGAAACGAATGGTTCCAGATGCCAGCCTCATGACTTTTTTCGAGCACCTCCCGTTCTGTTTTCTGGTCCGTTCCCTTATCGATGAGTGCCAGCACCCGGTCGTTAGCGCTTTCGAGTCCATACATCAGGAAGATGAACCCGGCTTTTCGTATCTTCTTGAATAATTTTTCATCCATCACCTTTTCAAATTTGAGAAGGGCGAGCGAACGTATTTCAAGTCCGCGATCGATGATGGCGTCCGACACGTCGTTGAGTGAGTGTGGCGATACCGCTTCGTCCGAGAAGGTAAAATATTTTGTATTGTGTTTTTTTGCCAGCGATTCCAGCTCTTTGACCATTTGATCGGTCCGTTGTTTGCCGTAGCGGTGACCGTATACAAAACTGTGCGTGCAGAATGTGCACTTGCCCCAGTAACAGCCCCTGCTTTGCAGGACCGGCAGAATGGGGTAGGGCGAAAGATAAAGATTAAGAGGCAGCCCGTCGAACGTGGGCGATGGCAATTCCTCAAACCGAAGTTCCACCCGTTCTTCGTTTATTTTGACCTCTCCATTTTCGCAGTAGAGCAGGTTAGGTACCTCCGCAAACGTTGCCCCCTGTTTAAGGGCCCCGAGCAGGCGGTTGAGGGGTTCTTCCCCCTCGAAAGTCACGATACTGTGGCAGAACTCGTCAAAGAATTCGGGGTGACCCAGCAACTGTTTTGCGTTGACGCTGAAGATCGGCCCTCCCAGCGTGACATGCAGGTGCGGATATTTCTCTTTGAGCATTCGCGCAAGCGTCAGACCGGGAAGGATTTGTGAGATGCCGACGATGGAAATCCCAGCAACGTCATAGTCCTCCCACCGTTCAGTTGGCAGGAGTTTTTCCGTGTAAAGGTCGATGAACGGGTTGGTGTCTTCATTTCGAGTGACCTCTGCGGCGCGGTGGGTTGATTCCTCGGCCCTCGTGCCGCTTTCGAATGTGGACAGCGTCAGGGTTGACGGGGAGTACGCGTCTGAAACCAGTTTCAGCCCCGACTTGATAATCATGTCC
>CAZVZT010000239.1:0-2114 GCA_964631515.1 uncultured Nitrospinaceae bacterium | reverse complement strand
GCCCGGATCAATCCTCGAAAAACATACCCACCAACCTCACCCTCAGCTATAAGGGAACGAAACTGCTCAGCCGCCTCCTGATTGCGGGACTGGGAAAGCAAGAACTCCCCTTTTTGAACCGGGGACAGAGAGGGCAAGCCCAAATGATTAGACGGCTGGGCTTGGAGAAGGAGCGGCCCCAGAGCAAAAAAAACCAGAGTCATCCCTAGTATTCGTCTAAAGAAAACTGGCAGATGAGGAAATGCTGACCTTGGCATGAATTGGAGCGCCTCGAAAAAAAGATGCCTTTTCTGTGAGAAGTTCCGAGTCAATAAAAATCTAAAACACCTCGCCCCTTTTCAACAAGGTGACTCGGGTTTCCCAAAAACAGGCATGACCCTAAAGTTAAATTTTTAGAGTTTTCTATTCTCTCACAGGAAAGGAGCAACCAAAGACCCCCCTAGAGACCGAAGAACAGATCGCAGTCAAATGGATATATCTTCGCCCTCGCCGGATGATCCTTTTTCATCGTCTGACAAGTTGTAGAACCGAGTGTACTGGTTTTCGAAGCGGAGCTTGACGTTACCGATGGGACCATTTCGCTGTTTGCGGATAAGAATTTCAGCAATTCCTGCATCAGCAGTTTCCGGATCGTATACTTCATCACGATAGATGAAAGCGACAACGTCGGCATCTTGCTCAATGGAACCGGACTCGCGCAGATCAGAGAGCAGGGGACGCTTATCGGTGCGACTCTCGACTGCACGGCTGAGCTGTGACAGAGCGATGATGGGCACACCGATTTCCTTAGCCAACGCTTTGAGTCCGCGGGAAATCTCTGAAACTTCCAACTGGCGACTTTCCACTCTCCCACGTGTCTGCATCAATTGCAGGTAATCGACAATAATGAGTCCAATCGAATGCTCGGCAGCAAGCCGTCTTGCGCGTGCCCGCACGTCCAATGAAGATAGTGCGGCACTATCGTCGATAAACAACTGAGCGTCAGAAAGCCTGCCAGCCGCACCGGAAAGTCTAGGCCAGTCGCTTCGGGCGAGGTACCCGGTACGCAGTTTACTGGCGTTGACCCGTGCTTCGGCGCATAGCATGCGGATGCCCAACTGCTCCTTGGACATCTCAAGGCTGAACATCGCAGTGGGAATCTTTGCATGGAGGGCCGCGTGGCGGGCGATATCGAGGGCAAAACTCGTCTTCCCCATACTGGGGCGACCCGCAATAATAATGAGGTCAGAAGGCTGCAAACCAGAAGTCAAGTGATCGAAATCGATAAACCCAGTTGGAGCTCCCGTCACCATCCCGGGTTGTCCAACGAGTTTTTCTATCGAACGGAAGTTTTCTGTAACAACTTCCTTAAGCGTAAAAAAATTACGGCGAGTCCGCTTCTGGGAAATTTCAAAAATCGATTTCTCTGCGTGGTCGAGGATTTCCTCCGCAGTATCGGATTCGCTATAGCTGTTGGTGACAATTTCCGTCGCGGTATGAATCAGGTCCCGAAGAATCTTTTTCTCCCGGATGATTTTGGCATGATGGGCAACGGCTGTGGCGGTGGGAACAAAATCTTCCAGGTGACTCAGGTAATCAACACCTCCCGAAAAATCGAGTTCGTTGGCCTGCTGCAAGCTATCGGCTAGACCTAAGACGTCGATGGGTTCGCTGACTTCAAACCGCCCGCGCATGGCCCTAAAGATTTTTTGGTGAGCAGCCTTGTAAAAGTCACCTTCACTTAAGACCTCCAAGGCCTTTGATATCGCATCCTCAGCCTTAAAGCAGGCTCCGAGAACACTCTGCTCAGCCTCCAGGTTATAGGGAGGGAGCTTGTCCAGTGAGATTTGGCTGACGGCTGAAGGCATATCCTAGGCCGTTTTAGGTGAAAAGGAATCCTACGATGCGGTGTCTTCTTTTGGCGGTTCTTTCACGTCCGGCGCCGCCGTCTCCTCCTGCATCACGATGACTTTAACCTTGGCGGTCACGTCGGAATGCAATTTAACGGACACTTCAAAATCACCCGGTGACTTGATGGGGTCATCAAGTTGGATTTTCCGTCGGTCTAGTTCAACCCCCTGAGCCCTAAGACTTTCCGAAATTTCCTGAGTCGTGACCGAACCAAAAAGTTTCCC
>CAZVZT010000238.1:0-2115 GCA_964631515.1 uncultured Nitrospinaceae bacterium | reverse complement strand
TTTTGGGATTTGCTTCGGGGCTTCCATTGGCTCTGACAGGGGGAACCCTCCAGGCTTGGATGGCGGTCGAGGGGGTGGATCTGAGAACCATCGGAATTTTTACCCTGGTGGGTCTTCCCTATACGGTGAAGTTTCTCTGGGCTCCCTTGATGGACCGATACGCGCTCCCCTTTCTCGGGAGGCGACGCGGATGGATTTTGGCTGCCCAGTTGGTGTTGTTGATTCTCATCGTGGCGATGGGATTGTCTTCTCCGAAAAATGCCCCTTGGCTTGTGGCTCTGCTCGCCTTGCTGATTGCTTTTACTTCAGCCTCACAGGATATTGTGGTTGATGCGTATCGTACTGATCTGCTCAGAGAAAAAGAGCGCGGATTAGGAGCGGCAGTTTTCGTCACCGGATACCGAATGGCCATGCTGGTCTCAGGCGCCCTGGCGCTTATTCTTTCGGAAAGTCTCGGATGGCGGTTGACTTATACTCTGATGGCTGTGTTGATGATTAGCGGAGCGATGGCTACGTTCTGGGGGCCCGAACCGGAAGAGGTTAGCGCTCCTCCGCAATCCTTGTCCGAAGCGGTCTCGGGGCCCCTCAAAGAATTTTTTTCCCGCCCGTCGGCCTGGGCTTTTCTAGTCCTAATTATCCTTTATAAAATTGGCGATGCGTTCGCCGGGAGCCTGACCACCGCGTTCCTGATCCGGGGGCCCGGTTTCTCGGTTGGAGAGGTAGGAGCCATCAATAAAGGGCTCGGGTTGATTGCTACCATCGTAGGCGCTCTGTTTGGGGGAGTGCTTATGGCTCGCATGGGCCTGTACCGCTCCTTGATGGCCTTTGGTGTTTTGCAGGCGGTGTCCAATCTTTCTTTTATGGGCCTCGCTTATGTCGGTAAAGTTTACTCCATGATGGTCCTTGCGGTGGCTTTTGAAAATCTTTCGGGAGGAATGGGGACAGCGGCATTCGTCGCTTTTCTCATGGCGCTTTGTGACAACCGTTTTACGGCAACCCAGTTTGCTTTGTTTTCTGCCCTGGCTTCACTTGGTCGGGTGTTTGTTGGTCCTCCCTCGGGTTTTCTGGCTCATGAAGTCGGCTGGACGGTTTTTTTCTTTATTACGTTTCTCGCGGCGCTCCCCGGTCTCGGATTGCTTTTTGGGATGCGTCGGTCTGTCCGCTCGCTGGAACACGAATCAGAAAACGAGACCTCCCGATCTCTCCATGACTGAGTTTATCTACCTGCATGGGTTCGCCTCCAGCCCGGCATCGAAAAAGGCAACAGCATTTAGAGAAAAATTTTTGGAAATGGATATCCCCCTGGACATACCTGATCTCGAAGGGGGTGATTTCCAGAATATGACCTTGACCCGGCAGATGAATATTTTAAAGCAATGTTTAGATCGCCGGAAAAACACTGACACCTGCCTCATCGGAAGCAGTATGGGCGGGTACCTCGCTGCCTTGGCTGCGCAGGGGAGACAGGAGGTCCGCGCTCTTTACCTCATGGCTCCCGGTTTCAATTTCCTGAACCGCTGGATGCAAAAACTGAATTTGAGTTATGAAAATATGAAGTCCTGGCCGCGCTTGACGCCTGTTTTTCATTACCGGTCTAACGAAATGAGAGAAGTCCATACCGGATTCTTCAAGGACGCCGCGGTGTGGAACAGTCTAGAACTGAACAGGGAGCTGCCCACCCGGATTGTTCATGGCATCCACGATGATACCGTTGGAATTTCAGAATCCAGGGGGTTCGCCCAAACGCGCCCTTGGTGCAGCTTGAGGGAACTAGACGCGGATCACGGCCTACTGACCCACATCGACTGGATCGTTGAGGATTGTCTGGCTTTTTTTCGAAACCAAAAACTTTTGAGTGAATAGGATTGCGGTGCTCTGATGTGATCAACCCCGCTTACGAGGGTGTTGCAGGGTTTTTAAATCAAACCCTCAATTCGATGAGCATGCTCCAGGCCCGTTTGGCCCATTGGGGCAGGCTCCACATTGTGGGGGGATGTCTGAGGTACTTGGACCGCCTTCTTTTACCGCTGCTGAGAAGACGGAGTGTTGCTTGTCTAATTGCCTGCTATGGCATTTTGGGCATGTCCCTTGAGATGAACTAGACATTAAAACTTC
>CAZVZT010000237.1:0-2118 GCA_964631515.1 uncultured Nitrospinaceae bacterium | reverse complement strand
TCTCCTCTCCGATCGCTTGGGAGCCCGGCCTGGTACTTTCAGCACCCACATCCAAGACATGGGCACCCTCCTCCACCATATTCTCCGCGTGACGCACCGCTTCTTCCACGGTCGCGCATCGATTACCCGCATAAAAGGAGTCTGGGGATAGGTTAATGATCCCCATAACCGCAACGGAACCGGACCCCGCAAGTTGATCAAACGAAAACGACATGCCACTCCTCGTTTTGAACAAACCGTATTGTGCTATTTGCAAACAGAAAAGGCTCCAAGCCGGACGCAAAAAAGTCCGGTGGAGCCTGTTGAAATCTTGTGCTGACGAACAACGGTGTATCAGGCCGGATGTGGATCCGGCAAACCACCACCAATGAGGTCCTCCGAATCGTCGGCAGACCCCGATTTTGGTTTCTTTTTGTCGGCCACTATATTTTCCGCCGGAAGACCATCTTCTTTATCTTCCTTGCCAGAAGATGATTCCTTACCCGCTATAAGGGCCTCGATTTCGTCGGCGTTGAGTGTTTCGCGATCCAACAAGGCCTGCGCCAGCCGTTCCAGAGCATCCCGGGATTCGACAAGGATTTCATGAGCCTTGTTATACCCCCCCATGACCAAGGCTTTTACTTCCTGATCGATGAGTTTAGCAGTTTGGTCGCTGAAGTTTTTCTGCTGGGAAAAATCTTTCCCCAGAAAAACCTGTTCTTCCTTGGTGCCATAGGTGAGTGGCCCCATCTTTTCGCTCATACCCCACTCGCAGACCATCTTACGCGCCAGTTCGGTGGCTCGTTCGATATCGTTTCCCGCGCCGGTGGTCATCTGTCCCAAGCAGATCTCCTCGGCCAGCCGACCACCCATAAAAATAGCCAAGTTATTGTAGAGGTAGTTTTTCGGGTAGGTGTGTTGCTCATCTTTCGGCAACTGTTGGGTCACCCCAAGCGCCCTTCCCCTGGGAATGATGGTGACCTTGTGAATTGGGTCGGTTCCCGGAATCTTATAAGCGACCAGCGCGTGGCCCGCCTCGTGATAAGCCGTGGTGCGCTTTTCCTTTTCGGAGATAACCAAGCTGCGTCGTTCAACTCCCATCAGGACTTTATCTTTAGCGCTTTCAAAATCCTCCATGCTCACGCATTTCTTGTCGTCCCTTGCAGCAAGCAAAGCGGCTTCGTTGACCAGATTAGCCAAGTCCGCACCAGTAAATCCCGGGGTTCCACGAGCAATAATCTTAAGCTCAACATCTTCCATAAGCGGAACCGTCGCCGTGTGCACCTTAAGGATACCTTCACGGCCGCGGATATCGGGTCGGCTGACCACAACCTGACGATCGAAGCGCCCGGGCCGAAGCAGAGCCGGATCAAGAACGTCAGGCCGGTTGGTTGCAGCAATGAGGATCACTCCCTCGTTATTTTCAAAACCATCCATCTCCACCAAGAGTTGGTTGAGCGTCTGCTCCCTTTCATCGTGACCGCCGCCCAGTCCGGCACCGCGGTGGCGACCGACGGCGTCAATCTCATCGATGAATATAATGCAGGGACTGTTCTTCTTACCCTGATCGAATAAGTCACGTACACGCGAAGCGCCAACGCCGACGAACATTTCCACAAAGTCAGATCCACTGATGCTGAAAAAAGGAACGCTGGCTTCCCCAGCAATCGCTTTGGCAAGAAGGGTTTTTCCGGTCCCCGGAGGACCCACAAGAAGCACGCCTTTGGGAATTTTGCCCCCCAACTTGCTGAACTTCTGCGGTTCTTTTAAAAACTCGATAATCTCATGCAGTTCTTCCTTCGCCTCATCAACACCCGCAACATCCTTAAAGGTGATCTTGTTCTTAGCTTCGTTCATGAGGCGGGCCTTAGATTTCCCAAAAGATAACGCCTTCCCCCCACCAGCCTGCATTTGCCGCATGAAGAATATCCAGATTCCCAAAAGCAGGATCATCGGAAACCACGAAATCAGGATACTCATATACCAACTGGTTTGTTCAGGCGGTACCACAACAATGCGAACTCCCTTTCCCCGTAGAATCCGTATCAGATCAGGATCTTTGGGCGGAGCCATCGTCTGGAAAGAGCGTCCATCCGCATATTTTCCACTGATGCTGTCCCCTTGGATCATTACTTCCGT
>CAZVZT010000236.1:0-2123 GCA_964631515.1 uncultured Nitrospinaceae bacterium | reverse complement strand
ATCGAAAACGTAAAGAGGCTTGTTACAGAGTTTGGCAAATTCAGCCCCCCAACCGGTCCCCCCCTTTACCGTATCATCGTCCAAAATTTTTCCAACCACGAAATCTTCCTCGGCGCTGTTGATCTGTTGCCAGATGCTTTGCAAAACTTTTTTTAACAACGGACCGTGTACATAGGACCGGTTCATTAATTTCGAAACATAAGACAGGCTGACATCGCCTTGAATCAATTCCTCACCGGTTAAAAAACGTACACCACGTTTCCGCTTGGTCCGATGGCCTTCGAAAGTGAAGTTAACTTCTTCCACTTCCATCTTTTCCGCCTGAGCTCCAAATTCCGCTTCAGCTCCTTTGGCACCACCGCTGAACAATGTGCAATCCTGGGGTTTCATTTCAGTCTCCTAAATATACGATATTGTGATTAGCTCTTGTTACGATTATTCATTATCTTGTTTTGAGCTTTTAAGGAATTTGATAGTGTCTGCGACGCTGCGCTTGCCCAAGATAAGGTCTTCCTGCTCCATAAAGGATTCGCGAAGTTTTTCAACCAATCCGGGAATTTTATTATAAAGCCGCCTCGGTTCCCGCCGAATCCCGCAGCCCTCGAGGTAGGCGGTGAGCAGAGGCATGACAATAGTCGTATCACTGTAGCAGACGACGGACTGGTTAACAGTATCAGGATCGATTTTAGCCCAACTGACTGCCTCAGTGGGTGTCGCACCGGACAAACCACCGGTGTCAGGACGGGCGTCGGTGACCTGAACAAAATAGTCGTGCCCCTTGATATCAAATCCAAGTACCTCCTGCAAGGCTGGTTCGGGTTGCAGGATGAAATTCTTGGGCGACCCGCCACCCCAAATAATGACCCCGCTCCTGCCCGCCCGTTTCGCTTCCAGAACCAACGCGGCAGTTTCGTTGACGTCAATGGACGGATCGATGCAAATATCTTTCCCGATCAAGTTGAGCGCAGCGATATCCAGCCCGAGCGTGCTATCGCCCGGCGAGGAGGTGTAGATGGGTACCTCGTATCTGTACGCCTCGGCGAGAAAACTTTTCCCAACAGTACCGCGTTCTTGCTCGACCTCATCGGCAAATTTTCCCAGCATGTAATGCAGATCACGTGTCCCCATCCGCTTCTGAAATTCCGGGCGGGCAAAAGTCTGCATCAGCCAGCTGTCCGTGGTAGCGAGCACCTTGTAGTCCATGAAAATATCATAGATGCGGATGATGTCCTTCTCGAACAGTTCCTTGTCATCGACGAAGGGGGTTCCCTGGGTCAGCTCAAGGTCCAGCGAATGGTGAAGGTCATGGTATAGGTTGGCACCAGTAGTGATAATGTAGTCAATCATTCCAGACCGGATCATCGGAACGATGCAGGACGATCCCAATCCTGCCGGAGTCAACGCACCGGAAAGGCTAACCCCAATATAAACGTCCGAGCCCGACATCTCCCCGGAAACCAGACGGCAGATTTCCTGAATGCGAGCGGCATTGTACCCATTGAAGTACCGGTCAATCAGGTTCTTGATACTCAATCCATCCACGATTGGATCAGGAAAGATTCGCCTGCCTTTAAAATATTTTTCCTTTTGATCGCTCATGAAAACTTCCACTCAACCCGCGCGGGTCATGTTTCTTGGGGCGGTGGGGTTGTTACTAGTATCGATTATCAAAATTTACAGTGAGACCTGAAAAGTAACATAGTTGCAGGGGAAATTCATTGCCAAAGTCCAGGTCCAGTGGAAAAACAGAGAGATCTAGCTTATCAAAATCTTGAGCTATATAATATCTATATAGGTATCTCAGGTTCTTCTATGAATAAAAAGATAAATTCCGTCCTGGTGATCGGGCTGGGGAAGGTTGGTGCTTTGGTGGCGACACTTCTGCATGAAAACGGTTACGCTGTCACTGGGCTCGTCCGGCGCGATATCGGCGACGTCCCTTTTCAATTGGCGCAGATCGACATTTCTGATCCCGACTCCATGAAAAAAGTTATCGGGAAGCACGACGCTGTGGTTAGTTGTCTCCCCTACCATTTGAACCTAGACGTCGCCCGTGCAGCTCATGCCGTGGATAAGCATTATTTCGACCTCACCGAAGATGTTCCCACCACTCGGGGGATACG
>CAZVZT010000235.1:0-2139 GCA_964631515.1 uncultured Nitrospinaceae bacterium | reverse complement strand
GAGTTCGGCTGGCATTTGATTTATGTTTATGAGATTCAGGATGACATCGATCCAAATGCGGGTCCTCCTACCGGAGACGAGGATGCCGATGAAAAAACTTTACGCACCGTTGCCGAAAACTATGCTCACGAGTTTATGATGCTTGGTTACTCAAGCAAGAAGGTCTTGAGCCTTTTCACCAGCTCCCATTTCAAGTCAGCCAATGCGGTTTATAATGTGCTGGGAGCAGATGAGATCAATAAGATCATTGCCAAGGTGTTTGGTCAACCGGGAATGGAAAAAGGCGAAGCTGAGGTTGGATCCTCAGAGAATACGGAAAGCTAGTCGCTGGCATTTTGGCGTATTAAAAAAGGGAGGCGGGTTTTAACCGCCTCCCTTTTTTAATCGACGGACAGCCGTATCTTGAATTTACAGAGCAACGCTGTGAACGTTCAGGATGTTCGGGGTCTCCCGAAGGGCTTGAAGGGTTTGATCTGTGGGGGGTAAGTCGATATTGATCAAGGCCACTGCCTTGTCTCCTTCCGCTAAACGCCCCAGGTGGAACCCGGCGATATTGATTTTATTCTTTCCGAGAACATTACCTACGTTGCCGATTACGCCAGGCACATCCATGTTGTTGAGCACAAGCATATTCTGGGACAGCACGGCTTCGAAATGGAACTCGTCAAATTTAACGATCCGCGAGTCCCCCTTGCCGAAGACCGATCCGGTTACACTGTGTTCCCCGCTTTTGGTTTTGGTCGTCACCTGGATGGTGCTCGTGTACTCATGAACCTCGTTGCTTTTGGATTCTTTGACCTCCACCCCGCGTTCCTTGGCGATGAAAGGAGCGTTGACCATGTTGATGCCATCGATAGACCGGGAGAGCATTCCCTTCAGAATAGAGACAGTGACAGGGTCCACCCGCTGTTCGGCGACCTCGCCATTGTACTGGATTTCAACACCGGAAATCGGGTCGCCCGTAAGCTGTGAGATGAAGCTTCCCAAATCTTCCCCCAGTTTCAGGTAGGGTTGAATTTTTTTCAGGGTGTCCGCGTCGATCGAAGGCATGTTGACGGCGTTGACCACGTTGCCGTGTTTAAGAAAGTTGATGATCTGATCGCAAATGGCCACCGCCACCTTCTCTTGAGCCTCCTCCGTGGAAGCGCCCAGATGCGGTGTGCAGATGATTTCGTCAAGTTCCAACAATGGACTTTCCAGCGGTAGAGGTTCTTTTGTGTATACGTCCAAGGCGGCTTGGGCGACTTTTCCGGAGCGGATTGCTTCGATCAGGGCTTGATCGTCGATAAGTGTGCCGCGGGCGCAATTGACAATGCGAAGCCCCGGTTTGACCATATTGAACTCCGTGGCGCCTAGCAAAGGTTTGTCGCCCAGAGAAGGGGTATGTAGGGTCAGGTAGTCCGACCGTTTCAAAAGGTCATGAAGCTCTACGATCTCAACACCAATTTTCTCTGCATACTCCTGCGAGATGAAGGGATCGAAAACCAGGATTTTCATATGGAATCCTTTGGCTCGTTCGGCGACGACGGTTCCGATGCGTCCCAATCCGACGATGCCTAGAGTTTTACCGTGCAGTTCTTTCCCCATGAATTTTTTTGGAGCCCACGTTTTTTGGTCTTTGAGTGCGGACCGGGCCTGTGGAATATTTCGCGACATTGATAGCATGAGGGCCATCGTGTGTTCGGCAGTCGTGATGACGTTGCCCTCCGGGGCATTCATCACAATGATCCCCTTCTTTCCCGCGGCTGCGACATCAATATTGTCAACACCGATACCTGCGCGCCCAATGACTTTGAGGTTTCTTGCCGCTTCTATTACGTCGGCGGTGACTTTGGTTGCACTGCGCACAATCAATCCCTCATAAGATGGGATGGTTTCGATCAGTTCTTCCTTGGCCATGCCAGTTTTTACGTCGACTTCAATACCTGATTCTTTTTTGAGAATTTCCACTCCTGCTTGGGAGAGGTTGTCAGCGACAAGAACTTTCATTACTTTAGGCTCCAATTATTCGAAGGTCTTTTACAGATATTACCTGTCCGTTGTTAGGTTCTAACTAAGGTTTGTCCCGCTATTTTTCAGGAAGGATAAAATAGCCATAGATCAAAATATAACTCTTAGGCCTTACGCTTTTCAAAATCC
>CAZVZT010000234.1:0-2169 GCA_964631515.1 uncultured Nitrospinaceae bacterium | reverse complement strand
AATTCGATAATACCCGGAGCAAAATAGGTGCTGTGCCCCAGGTAAGGGACAAAATCACACAGGGCGGTGGCTGGCGTTGAAGACCTTCAGGGACGGTTACTCAAAAAGGCAAGTTGTACGGAGCTTTAGGCTTGAAAATCACCTTTGTGGGTGGTAGCTTGTCGGATGTCAATCCCATAAAATTCAAGTGTTTGTTGTTGTGAGGAGTATTGAGATTTTAAGGAGACGCTCTTTCTTCACGTCGCATTCTGAATTTTTCGACAGACGTTTTTGAATGTGATTGAGAAGCGAAGGGTTTTTTTTATTTAACAGAATAAAAACACTGGGGGTACTTTGGCTAAGCCAGCCTGCGCGTTTGAAGACAATGGTGATGGAACGGTTTTAGATGCCGAAAACGACCTGCAGTGGTCGATCCGCGATTCCCGGCAGGAACTGGGGAAATGGCTTAACTGGGACGAAGCCGATGCCTATGTGAAAGCCTGCAACGAACAGAATTACCTGGGGCATAATGACTGGAGACTTCCCACAAAAAGCGAGGTTCGGTCGCTGTTTCGGGCCAAAGAGACATACCAGGAGATTTTTTTGAAGCTTTCCGGGATGAAAGAACGAAAGGTATCCAATTATAAGGCGGGCGGGGAGAGCAGTGTCTGGACCTGTGAGGCTCGGTATGACTCCTACGCCTGGAAGAGTTATTTTCCTTCCGGCAAGGAAGTCTGCGTCGACCAGGAGGTGTCCACGACCGGTACCTCGGCCCGACTGGTCCGTGACCTTTAGCCGGCAAACCCAGTGCGTTAAGTGCAGGATAACGACGGGATGAGATTTTGGATCAGGAGTCAGGATTATGTCTGATGAAGAACTGAAGGAAGAGCAGGACCCCGAAAAAGACGATCAGGAAGAAACATCCGACGGCGACGAAGACCTTCATACCGAATGGATCGGTGAGGAGGAGTGGGTAGAGGACGAAGACGATGCGGAGCTGGCCGAGGAAGAGGAAGTTCCGCCTTTCATCGATAACGGTGACGGGACAATCAGCGATACGCACAACCAACTCATGTGGACCAAGACAGATTCCTTCACGGAATTTGGGTATGGTATCACTTGGTTTGAGGCGCAGGATTATTGCGAAGCCGTGAATGACAAGAAATACGCTGGGTTTGACGACTGGCGTCTTTGCAGTACTGAAGAAGCCAAGGCCATGTTCTCCTTCGCCAAGAGCAACACGGATAAGGATGGTGCTGAGGTTCATATTGATCCGCTGTTCGAGCCGGGAGGTGGACATAATACCTGGACCTATGTGGAAAAGCCGGATTACCATCAGTATGCAGAAAAATTTAGCTACGTGACCGGTACCGAGGTCTGGGAACATAAGGACAACGAATACTCGCACGTCCGCCTCGTTCGTGACACGTCTGAACGCGAGGAGTGGGAGCCGGAATGGCGGAAGGATTCGCGGAAATTTCAGCGCTAATTCCTGTGCCCTGCCGCCACGGAACAGTGAATTAGATATCTGGGAGAGAGCATGGCCCATTACATGATTTTTGGAAAAGATGATTGTCCTCATACCCAGAAGGCGCGTGAGGATTTCAAAAAGATGAATCGTTCTTTTGCCTATGTCAATGTGGACAATAACCCACAGGGTTTGGAACGTCTGCTCGAGTACACTGACGGCAAGTACATTGTCCCGGTGATTGTCGAAGCGGATGAAGGTAATGTGGAGATCGGGTATACCGGTGAGTGACAGAGCCGGTATGAACTGTTTCGTAAGAGAAAGAAGGTTGATGCCATGAGTAAAGAGCTGGAACGCGCGGAGAGTCAGGCTCCGGCCAAGACCGACGAGGGTCCCAAACGTTTCGTGGAAAAGGGACCGCATGTGATTTACGACACCCAGACCGGACTGTTCTGGTTGAAGAAAGATTCGTGGCAGGACAAGGGAAAATTCTTCAACTGGCATGAAGCGCGCGATTACGCGGACAACAAGAATATGCGCAAGATCGGTGGGTTTGACGACTGGCGGTTGCCCACCTGTGCCGAGGCGAAGACGCTGTTCGACGCATCCAAGGAACATCCCGGCAAGGGAGGGGTGGCTCTTCACATCGACACCATTTTCCCCGAGGGCGCGTTCAAGGCGGAATGGCTGGCTGGAGATACCTCCACAAAACGGCCCCGGTT
>CAZVZT010000233.1:0-2176 GCA_964631515.1 uncultured Nitrospinaceae bacterium | reverse complement strand
GCGGTTGGTTCCGATAGCCGCGAACGGCCTACCCCTTGGCCGCCCCATCAACCCGGGTGAGGATAAGAATGGCCCCCGACTTTTCATGCACACAATGTTCTCGCATTATATAGATTTTTCCATCACAGGTGAAATGTTGTCCCAACCTAGGTCAACGCCCGCCAAAAAATGGCTGCAGAAAAGCAAGGTGGCCTGAGCGCCTGAATTATCTTGAAATCGCTTCTCAATCTGGTCAGAATGGGACATCCAATACGAATTTAATGATTATAGAGGAAAAATGTTAGCTTTCGCCAAAGACATTTCACAAAACAACCCCAAACATTCTGGGGAGAGTGAGAACTCTGAGTTGAAGGAATATATGGACTACCAGCGAGCGCTGGACCATGAGCGTCTAATATACAGTTCGCTTGATTATGCGAAAACCGGGTTGCAAGAAAGCATGACCGAATTTGAAAGCGACGCGAAAAAACTAGACGGCTACTTAAAGGAGGACTTCCCCCTATCTTCCGCCCTGGCCGGCAGCGCCGATACGATGATGCTCATGTTGCGCAAGCTGGTGAATGGCCACAACTCCACCAATAACTGGTATCGGATGAATGCTTACTACCACGCCTTGGTTTTTGATTGCATGAAACGGTTTGTTGAAGTTTATAACCGGTTGGTTCAGGAGTCGCCGGAGAAAGCGAAAGAGTACCGTATTTCCGAAGGAATCGAAGTCGACTTTGATGATTGGACGTATCTTTATTTTCTCGACTTGGATTTCCATATTGGTAAAGAGCTGGGCTACACTCATTATCCTTTTGCGAAACGGAACAAGGCGATTGAAGAAGAAATCGATAAAAAGTTAAAAGCTGGAGACTCGTTTGAAGATGCTCTTAAGGCTCTCAAAGAAAAATATGAAATTGACGATGTGAGTATCAGAGTTTTGCTAGGTCAGGAAATTGGCAAACAGGATCTCGAGCTGTTTTACACCTCCGTTGAAAATCCCATTTACGAGGCTATGACTCAGAAAGCAGAAGGGCAGTGGGGGCTCATGGACGGTGAATCTTTCATTGACCAGGCCTATTACCTCGGGTCCAGTCTGAAAGTCTGGGTATGGCGCAAGCGGGAAGAAGCTGAATCGGCGATGGAAGAAATGACAAAATTGCAGAAAAAATAGCTCCACCCCACGTATTCCCTCACAACATACCATAAGTGCTGGTCGTGCTTCGTTCAGGTTCTTGGCGCATGTAGGTCCTTCGGTGTCAACTGGGAAACCAGACTTTCGTAAAACGTCTAGTCTGGCCAATCATTAATTCCCAAAATTTTTAATCTCACGTTCCTACAACTGTAAGAGAGTGAAGTAAATCCGAAAAGTAGTTTATGTGAGGAGGGTATGGGAGAAGACCGGTACCTGTTGCAATTTAAGGCGGCCACTGGATTTACGGTGGTTTTAGAGTTTGCGGGAGAGAATTCTCTGGAAGAAACCGGAAGGAGGATCGAAGAAGCCGGGCTCACCTGGGAGCGCCTGCCTGATTTTAATGTGCAATTTGATCAGGCAGACCTGTTCATGGATTTGCGGAGTCCCGTATGCGCCGCGCAGTTTGATCTGGAAGACTGGATTTGACCCCAAAAAAAGCGGGGCTAAGAGGATCTGCCTGTCACAAGCTTACATTTTTAAAATCATCAGAATCCAAGCTCACCGCTAGAATCCAAACCATGAATCTCAGCATTGATCAGGTCCGTTGCTGGAAAGATTAAGGTTCATAGCCCCTTGCACCAGAGAAATCAGCGTCGGTCACATCCGCTCCGGTAAGGTTTGTACCGTTGAGGTTGGCATTGGTGAACCTTGCATCGGTCAGCTTAGATCCTATAAGGTCCGCTTGGGTGAGGTTGGCGCCGGACAAATTAGCGTGTTCCAGGTCGGCCCGGTTCAGGTTGGTATTTTTCAGGCTAGCTTGTGAAAGGTCTGCTTTGGACAGTTTGGCGCCGGACAAGTTGGAACCCTCGAGATTTGAGTTCTTCAAGTTGGCACCGTGCAGGTCAGCCCCGGTTAGAAATGAGTTTTTGATTTCAGCATTTTCGAGAACGGCTTCCACCAGGTCAGCTCGACTCAGGTCAACGCCTATCAGTTTGGCGCCAGTGAAGTCGGTCCCTTTAAGGTTTCCGCCACTTAAGTCAGCGCCAGAAAGATCCA
>CAZVZT010000232.1:1577-2176 GCA_964631515.1 uncultured Nitrospinaceae bacterium | reverse complement strand
GATCGAGTGGAAAAGGCTCGAGGAAAGAATCTTTTTTTCTCTACTGACATTGATGCTGAAATCGCCGCGGCGGACCTTATTTTCGTGTCCGTCAACACCCCCATCAAAACATTTGGGGAAGGGGCAGGAAAGGCGGTTGATCTACAGTTTATCGAGCAAACGGCCCAGCGTATCAAGAAGAACTCGAGCTCTCCAAAAATCGTCATCGAAAAAAGTACTTTGCCAGTGCGCTCTGCAGATACCTTGGATACCATCCTGCATTCGGAAAACAATCCTGTACAGTTTGAGATACTGTCCAACCCTGAGTTTATGGCCGAGGGCACAGCAATCCGGGATATGGAAGAACCCGACCGCGTCCTCATAGGGTCTCACGAAACGCCCTCTGGTCGTGCTGCCCGAGACGAGTTGGTGAAGATTTACAGTCGCTGGGTTTCGCAGGAGAAAATCATCACCACCAACTTGTGGAGCAGCGAATTGTCCAAGCTGGTCGCCAATGCTTTTCTGGCCCAGCGCATCAGTTCGATAAACAGCATCTCTGCCCTATGCGAGGCAACCGAAGCCGACGTGACCGAGGTTGCCCATGCGGTGGGTTACGACTC
>CAZVZT010000232.1:0-1557 GCA_964631515.1 uncultured Nitrospinaceae bacterium | reverse complement strand
TGGTGGCTCCTGCTTTCGAAAAGATATCCTCAACCTCGTCTATCTCTGCGAGCATTACAAACTGGACGATATTGCCCAGTTTTGGCAGTCAGTGGTTTCCATCAACGACAATCAAATGGACCGGTTCGTTAGCCAGATTCTTAAGACCATGTTCCGGACGCTGGTGGATAAAAAAATTGCTGTGTTCGGGTTTGCGTTTAAGCCCGACACGGGGGATACTCGCAATGCTCCGGCGATTTATATCTGTAAGCGTCTGCTTGAAGAAAAGGCGCATTTGAGCATTACCGACCCTCACGCCCTGCCCAACGCGAAGAAGGATCTCGATGGCATTGACGAAGAGGTTAAATATATTGAAGACCCATATGAAGCTGCAAAAGGGGCGCACGCCCTGGCCCTTCTCACCGAGTGGTCCGAGTACTGCGATCTGGACTTCCAAAAAATCTACGACAATATGAAAAAACCCGCCTTTATTTTTGACGGACGTAACCTCCTCGATCACAGGAGGTTGTTCGAGATCGGATTCAACGTCTATCCCATTGGCAAACCGCCTCTCACTCACATTTGATAAGTTGAATTATTTAATGCCTGGAGGTTTGTGGCAAAAGGTGCAGTTGTCCATCGGGCGGTGTGGCATGATGGGGGTGTTTTCGGCCTTCTGCACATGGCAGTTAAGGCAGGCGTCGGAGGATGGTGGGCCCTTGTGTGCCTGACTGATGGATAGGGGAGGCGCCGCACTTAAAAACTCACTGACGACCCAGATGATTACCCCGACACCGATCACCGCCATAAAACGGAAGAAATTGATCTGCCCCTTGTTGGATTTTTTGGCCATGGAATGCGGTAGTGGGATTAAGAGGAAGAGGCCACAGCATCGATTTCCACTTTAGCGCCTTTGGGAAGCGCCGCTACTTGGACGCAGGCTCGGGCCGGTTTGTTTGTAGAAAAAAACTGCTCGTACACCTGGTTCATGCGAGAGAAATGGTTGAGGTCTGCGAGATAAACCGTCGTCTTCACCACATGGCCTAAGCTCAAGCCGCCGGCCTTGAGGATGGCTTCGATGTTCTGCAGGGTTTTCTCCGTCTCTTGTTCAATTTCTCCAGAACACATCTCCCCTGTGGCTGGGTCGAGCGCGATTTGCCCGGAAGTGAACAGAAAATCCCCGATGCGGATTCCCTGCGAATAAGGTCCAATGGCAGCAGGAGCCAGGTCTGTTTTTATAATTCGTTTTTCCATGATGCAGGGTCCTTAGCGATTTGCGCCATGTTTTTAATGAATGGATAGGATTTGAGCTCGCGTCCAGTATGCGAGAGGATGAGACGATGGGTAACTTTCTCGATTTCCCCTTCGGTCCCTTTTGGAAATTTTAACCGGCCTGCGTGTTTGATATCCAGTGTCTTCAGTTTTTTTAGATAATTCAGGATTCCTACCTTGAATCGAACTTCCGGTTGGGCGCGAAATGAACATGGTTCACATACGATTCCCTTGCGTTCAAAGCTAAACCCAACCCATCCCGTCCCCGGCGGTCCCTTGCACAGGGCACAATAGCTAAGCTGGGGA
>CAZVZT010000231.1:0-2182 GCA_964631515.1 uncultured Nitrospinaceae bacterium | reverse complement strand
CTTCCGGCATCCATCCCAAATCGCCGCCCTGTTTTTTAGACGGACAGGTGCTGTACTCTTCAACCACTTTATCGAAAGGTGTATTGGCATCTAGGGCTTTTTTAGCTGCGACTGAATCTTCTAGCGAATGCGTGAACACCTGACTCGCGCGAACTCGGATCATTCCAAAAAACCTCCATTAATGAAGCTGTGTACGTTACATATCATGATATCTTAGTAGTGCCCTCAAGATCCAGCAGGATGTTGCCGTCTTTGACCTTGACGGGATAGGTGTTTGCGTTGAATGCTGGGTCGATGTTACATTCGCCCGTCTTTAGATCGAACCGGTATCCGTGGTTTGGGCATTTAATACCCACACCATCCAGTGTTCCGCGAATAAGTGGCGCGGTGCCTTTGTGTGGGCAGGTATCATTGATGGCGTAGTACTCGCCGTTGATATTAAAAAGAGTGATCCGCTTGCCGTTTACTTCGATGCGTTTGCGCTCGCCCGATGGGATGTCATTTGTCCGGGCGATGGGGATAAAATTGCTCATCGGGAAGTTTCTACGGGAAGTTTTAAATTGAGGCTCCAGTCCCACCAGGAACCGTCGTAGTTACGAACTTTGTACCCTAGAAAACGGAACACAAAATAAGCCATGGCCGAACGGACTCCGCCGGTGCAGTATACGACGATCTCTTGGTCTGACCGAATACCATAATGCTCCAACAGTTGGGTCAACGCTTCTTTGCTTTTTATCGACCCGTCAGAAGAAAAAAAATCGGGCCAATGGATATGAATTGCATTGGGGATGTGTCCACCCCGTGCCGAGCCATAAGGTACCGCGCCGTCATATTCCTTTCGCGTGCGGTTATCTATGATGGCGAGATTATTTGATCCCAACCGCTTGGCGATCCATTCCTGATTGGCCGCCACCAAATCATTGAGCTGAATATCTCCGGCCGCAAGAGATGAAGGAGACAACTTGTCGCTGCGTCCGCGTTCGACTGTACCCCCGTTTTCCTGCCAGCCAATAAGTCCGCCTTCTAAAATCGCTACCTTATTAAATCCATACCGTTCAAACATCCAGAGAAATCGTCCATCGGTACGCCAGGGATCGTTCGGATCACCATAGATGACGATGGTTTTGTTGTGGGTGATGCCGAGCGGTTTGAGTCGCTCGGCGATGACCCCCTTGTCCTCAATCAGTAGCCCACGCACCCCATCTACCCGGCGCGTGAAATCTTCCCAGTTGCCCAGGTGGACTGCGCCTGGAACATGTCCCAATAGATATTTAAAAGACGATCTCGTGTCAACGAGAACAACTTGCTTCCGGGGTATTAAGCGCAGAGTTTCGGGTGCGATAAGAACACCCACATCCGCCGCTACAGACAAGGGTAGGACGGTTGTAAACCCTAATAAGATTGTGAAAAGCATGGCGTTGCACAGCACCTTGATTTTTCTTGACAAAATATGGTGCTCACTTGTAAGATCTGACTTCATTTTTTGGTCTAGAACCTTTCATTTACATAAATTTAGCGTATCCTAGGCGTGTCGGTCGGTAGCGGTAGAAACCACGCTGAGGACTTGTCAAGGGCGGCTGCATGTTGATCGTACCCGCACTCGAGATGGGATCGCGCCGGTTTTACGTGGCCGGGCAGGATGTTTTGAAACCCGATTATTCATTTCTAGCCTACCCATCTTATCATTGTAGATGTTGATTTTTTTTAAGAGATTTCGGAGGAATCATGAGTACCAGCGATCAAGATAAATCTCAGCCTCAGGAAGAGAGAAGCAAGGAAGAACAGGAAGATGCTAGTTCTTACTATGCTCAGGGGGATGCCAAAGGCAGCTATGACGCAGAGGCCGAATTTGCTAAGCCGGTTCCTTCGGTTGAGAAATCTCAGGAAGAGATGAGCATGCTCAAGGTGGTTGCCTATTTAAGCTTCGGTCTGGCCGCGCTGGCAATTGTCTTTATTTTATTTTTCATCCGCGATCTCGACCATCGTGTGGGGGGGGTGGGCACAGCCGTAAGCTCCCTAGAGGAAATGATTGCTCCGCTCAAAAAAGAAATGAATGACAGTTTCACTAAAGTCAACGAGGATATTTCTGGTTTAAAGGCTAAAGTTGGCGACACCGAGCGTAGGGTTGCCGTTAGTGAACTTAAACGCGCGCTGATTGCTGTTCAGGGAATGGGGTTGGACG
>CAZVZT010000230.1:0-2186 GCA_964631515.1 uncultured Nitrospinaceae bacterium | reverse complement strand
AGTCCGTCGAACGTATCTGACAAAATATGTTCATAAGCCAGCATGGCCTTCTTGATAGGAAGCGAGAGAAGGCGGATTTTTAAATTTTCCGACAACGCACGAGCATCATCAATGCTTCCCTTGGAAGAGTAAGGAGAGGACATGATAACCCCTACGACATTTTCAGCCCCCAGCGCATCAACAGCAAGCGCTGCGGTTAGAGCCGAATCAATCCCACCGCTCAATCCAATCACCACCTTTTCGAACCCGGTCTTTGTCATATAATCGCGGGTTCCAAGAACCAGCGCTCGGTAAATCTCTTCTGTCGAGTTCAATTTGGTTATCTTGCGCAAAGGCAGGGGTGGCTTGGGATCGGCCGAATGCTTTGGAGCAGGCACACAAAACTTTTTGATCGGGGGGGAGGCAGGCTGCGTTCGCTTTCCCGAAGTGGATTTAGGCCGAACCTTGAGATCGGCGTAAATCATTTCCTCATCAAACGAGTTACCCCGTGTCACAAGGGATCCGTCGGGCGCGGCCACCAGACTATGCCCGTCAAACACCAACTCGTCCTGCCCGCCAACCAGATTGGCGTAAACCACATGCGCCCGATATTGTTTTGCACGCTGCTGAATCATCTCTTCGCGCACCTTACCTCTTCCTTTATAGTAAGGCGATGCAGAAATATTAAGAAGTATATCGGCTTGCCCCTCCCGGCACAGGCGCTTCCCGGGTCCATCTGCCTCCCAAATGTCCTCGCAGATCGTCATTCCCAGCGTTATCCCTTTCAGAGTAAACTTGACTGGTGTAGCCCCTTCCTTGAAATACCGTTTTTCGTCGAAGACCCCGTAGTTGGGGAGAAGCATTTTTCTGTAACGACCCACAACCCTACCTCCCGCAATCAGCGCGGCCGAGTTATACAGCCCAGTCCGTGCCTGTTCCGCGTAGCCGATCACGGCGACGGTCCCTTTCACTTTTGAGACCAGTCGATCCAGTGCTTTTAAATTTCTATTGATGAATCCCTGTTTAAGAAGCAGGTCTTCCGGCGGATAACCCGTGAGCACGAGTTCGGGAAACAAAACTAGGTCCGCCCTATGACGCACGGCCTCCTTGAGGCAGGTCTCGATTCGCCCTGCGTTGTACTTAAAATCACCCACAACCGGATTGATCTGCGCCAGGGCAACCCGCAAACCCACCTCCAAAGCGCGTTTTCTAGTTTTCTTCGCGGTTGATTTTTTATTTGTTTTTCTAGCGTGTTTCATCGGAACCCCAGTCTTCACCTCAAACCCATTTGGCCCCGTTAAAAAAACTGTTTCCACTCACACCCGTTTTTTTGGAACTATAGTTAAGATTGTACTACAATTGAGCCAATCCCTTTTTCAGTAACTACAATTAGTATCTTATGTCCGATTTAACTGTTGTCGAAGACAGCATAAAACATTCCATCAAAAAAAACGGGTTTCCCGAAAGGGTCGTTCGCCTACCCTTTAAGGCAGTCTACGAAAGTTGCAAACGCCACAACACAACGTTGAAGAATGTTCTCGATAGTCTGATTAAAGACAAAATCGTTGGAACCATCCAAGGCGATCATATCGAATTCTGCTCTCCCGACAACCCTGCGCCCAAAACAGATACGCGCACACAACCTGATAATACCTCGTGGATGAATGGTTTACCCAACTTGGGAAGCTTGAAGGAAACTGCTCAGTCTTACATGTCCAAAATGACCCCCGAGCAAATCACCGAAATAAGAAAAACCATCGAAAACATGAGCGACGAAGAAAAACAGAATATTATGAAAACGCTCACCCAGCAATTCAATCCGAAAAATCGCTAACAACCGATCACACAGGATGCCCGCCACCAATTATAACCGTGCTTATATTGCGGAAGATATCCCCCAAAAAGGAAGGGTTGTGCCGAAGCAAAGATGCAGGTTTGAGAGAGTATATGAATTATCGCCGCAGGCTTCCCCCCTATACTATCGTTAGAACTGGAAGGGCCTGGTGAAGTACTCTAAAAAATGTTTGTGTTGTTGGGCGCGGCGAAGGTCCTGCCTGAACTGATCATAAGTGCAACCACATAAGATTTAAAATCTCTTAGACAAGTTAAAAAAGAGCCTGGGTTGTCTGTCACCTTCTGCGGTCACCTTGTTGGGAAACGGTTTATCCAGTTCCGCGTAACCGGAAATAGATTCGTTTAAATTGAAG
>CAZVZT010000229.1:242-2187 GCA_964631515.1 uncultured Nitrospinaceae bacterium | reverse complement strand
TGCCTTGTGGTTCCACGCGCACTCCCTGATTCGCAAACGCAGAATAGGCCGAAGCTAGTTCATACAGAGTAACCCCTGACGAACCCAGGGCAATCGAAAGGTTCTTTTCCAGGTGACTGCTGATTCCTAGGTTTTGTGCCATTTGTATGGCGGAGTGGATGCCAACTTGCTGAAGCAGTTTTACGGTGACTATATTCCTTGAGTGGGCCAGCGCCGTGCGCAATGGTGTCGGCCCATAAAATATTTTTTCAAAGTTAACGGGTTTCCATTTTTCGAATGCGTGGTCCTTCTCTTTGAAGATGATTGGTGAATCAATGATGATACTGGCTGGAGAAAAGCCTTTGTTGATGGCGGTCGCATAAATAATCGGTTTGAACACTGATCCAGGCTGGCGAACCGCCTGCACGGCGCGGTTGAACTGGCTCTTGGAGAAATCGTATCCGCCGACCATGGCTTTGATATGACCTGTTTCGGGTTCGAGACTGATCAATGCCGCTTCCACCTCGGGCTCCTGTTCCAGTGCGAGGGACCAGCGGAGCCCGGGGGTCCGGGTTCCCAGAACCTTGACCATGATCTGGTCGCCGGGTGCAAGGGCTTCATTGGGGTGATTGATTTTAGCCCACCGGCCGTCCACCTTGGTGTTGGGTTTCCTCGCCCACTTCATATCCTTGAGTTTGATTATTCCTTCCCCTTCGCCGAGGAGCACAGTGACGTGGTCATCTGCGATCGTTTGCACCAACCCTTTAATTATTGCCCCAATTTTGGGCCCCTCTCCCTCATCGAACCGGTTTATTTTTCGAAGAGCCTGTTGCAAGTCTGATTCCGGGAGGGAAAGGTTCATGGTTCCTAGTGAACCTCGGTAGCCATATCGCTTGTCCGAGATGCGAAGGTTTTTCCGAACGGAACGTTCAGCCACCATCTGTTTTTTGAGGTCTAAGGTTGTGAATACTTTGAGCCCGTCCCGGTATACCTTGTTGCGGTCATAGGTGGCCATCAGGAACTGCCGAATATGCTCGACAAAATAGGGAGCCTTGTTAAGCATGTTTGTTATCTCACCAAGTTGGAAATCTTTATTCATAGCTTCACGGGCTTCCTGATGGTTGATGAATCTCTCTTGGGCCATGCGCTGCAACACATGACCGCGACGGGAGGTGGCCCGTTCCGGGTTCCTGTAAGGTGAGTAATTATTTGGTGCTTTAGGCAGGGCTGCGACTAGAGCACACTCATCCAATGTAAGATCCCGCACATGCTTTCCGAAATAGGTGCGCGCTGCCGCCTCGACTCCATAGCTACCATGGCCGTAATAAATCTGGTTTAAATACATTTCAAGAATTTCGTCCTTAGTAAAGAGCATCTCCATATGGATAGACAAAATTAATTCTTTGATCTTCCGTGTGAGGGTTCGTTCTCGAGAAAGAAACAGAGTTTTAGCTAACTGCTGGGTTATTGTGCTTCCACCCTCGACCACTTGTCCCGCCTTCAGGTTGACGACAAATGCACGGAAAATTGCCTTCGGGTCGACCCCTAGGTGATAATAGAAATTCGCATCTTCCACAGCCAGAGTGGCTTGTTTCAAACGAAGGGGAATTTCTTTCAAGGGAACCATGATCCGTTTTTCGACATAAAATTCGGCGATCAGTTCATCTTGGTCGGAATACATCAGGGTGATGGTGCTGGGTTGGAAATTCTTAAGGTTTTCAACAGCAGATAAGCCACCTGAGTACTTGTAGTAAGCCATCAATGCGCCTGCGGATCCGATAGGTAGAATGGCCAAAAAAAGAAAAAATTTTCCTATAGTCCGCCATTTAAAGAATCGGCGAGCTTCCTTTTTTTGGGTTTTCCTTCTATTTTTTTTGGGGTATTGGTTTTTTAAGATTTGGCTCATTGAAAATATTGAGTCGGTGTGAATGTAAAAACTTGCTGGTGAGGCATGTTAGTTATTAAG
>CAZVZT010000229.1:0-232 GCA_964631515.1 uncultured Nitrospinaceae bacterium | reverse complement strand
GTTTGGGGATGACTTGATAGCATGCGCTCCTTTAGGGCCGATATGATTTCGAAAAAGGTCTAGAGTCGAAATTTGCCCAAGAACCTGCGATTTCGCAAGGTGCTTTGCTCCCTCTTCTCCAATTTGATTGAACTTTAAAATAAGCTGATCTAAGTTTGACCAGTTCTGTGACAGGGCGATGTGCTCGGCACCTTTCGCTGTAATCTGGTTCGATTTCAGATTAAGGACCCTG
>CAZVZT010000228.1:0-2221 GCA_964631515.1 uncultured Nitrospinaceae bacterium | reverse complement strand
CCTGGTTCGGGAACTGGCAAGACCTCCGGTAAGGGACAGAAAGGGCAGAAATCCCGGTCGGGGGGAAACCCGCATCCCTGGTTTGAGGGGGGGCAGATGCCTCTGTATCGGCGGTTGCCTAAGCGGGGGTTCACCAATATTTTTAAGAAAAGTTTCGAAATTGTCAATGTCAGCCAGTTGGCCGATCTTGGCGTAGACGGTCCTATCACTCCCGAGGTGCTGAAGGAAAAAGGCCTGATCCGCAAGGGGGAGGCGGTGAAGATTCTGGGTAATGGCGAATTGACCGGTAAGGTAATAGTGCATGCACATAAATTCAGCCAGTCGGCTGTGTTAAAGATCGAAACACCGGGGGGAAAGGCCGTAACTATTTAGATGAGTGGTGCTGAATCATTTGGCAATATTTTTAGAGTTCCCGAGCTGAAGAAAAAAGTTTTTTTTACGCTGGGACTGCTGATTGTTTATCGGATAGGTGCCCATATTCCCACACCGGGAATTAATTCGGCGGCGCTGGCTGAGATTTTTGCCAGGGCTGCGGGGACCATCCTCGGGTTTTTTAATATGTTTTCCGGTGGGGCGCTCAGCCGGTTGACGATTTTTGCCTTGGGCATTATGCCCTACATTAGCGCGTCCATCATTCTTCAGCTGATGACAATGGTTTCTCCCTACCTGGCGCGGCTTAAAAAGGAGGGGGAGCAGGGGCAGAAAAAGATAACGCAGTACACCCGCTACGGTACCATCGTTTTGAGCATGGTTCAGAGCTCGGGGATTGCTGTCGGTTTGGAAGCAATGAAAAGTCCGACCGGGAGCCCGATTGTTCCTTCACCGGGATGGTCGTTTCGGGTGATGACGATCTTGACTCTAACCGCGGGAACGGCCTTCCTCATGTGGCTTGGGGAGCAGATCACTGAGCGGGGTATAGGGAACGGAATCTCGCTGATCATTTTTTCCGGCATCGTCGCAGGAACGCCTGCGGCAATTTTTCAGTCTCTGGATTTAATGGGGACGGGGGAGTTGTCGGTGCTGGTGGGTTTGTTTTTGATGGTGTTGATGGCTATGGTCGTGGGTGTGATCGTTTTCACGGAAGGCGGCCAGCGCAGGATCCCAATCCAGTACGCGAAGCGTGTGGTGGGACGTAAAATGTATGGGGGGCAGAGCACGCATCTACCGCTCAAGGTGAATACTTCGGGGGTTATCCCGCCTATATTTGCCTCGTCCATCATTATGTTTCCTGCGACGATTGCGCAGTTCATCACCCACCCGTGGATGCAGACGGTCTCCGGAATGTTGACACCGGGCACCATCGTTTACAGCATGCTGTTTGTCGGTGCGATCTTTTTCTTTTGTTATTTTTACACGGCGGTCATTTTTAACCCGGTTGATGTGGCGGACAATATGAAAAAACACGGGGGTTTCGTTCCCGGTATCCGACCCGGAGCCAAGACTTCCGACTATATTGACCAAATACTATCCAGAATAACGTTTTATGGTGCGATCTATCTTTCGTTGATCTGTATCTTGCCAGATTATTTGATAAAATATTTCAACATTCCGTTTTATTTTGGGGGTACCAGTCTTCTGATTGTTGTGGGTGTTTCGTTGGATACCATGCAACAGATCGAGTCGCATCTGGTGATGAGGAATTATGATGGGTTCATGAAAAAAGGTCGCCTGAAGAGCCGGCGAGGCTGATCCATGAGGATTATCCTGCTCGGGCCACCGGGCGCGGGCAAGGGAACGCAAGCCAAGATGTTGAAAGAAAGATTCGGAATTCCCCAAGTTTCTACGGGGGATATCCTGAGGAAAGCGGCGCAAGACAACACTGAGCTTGGAAGACAGGCTAAAGTTCTGATGGACGCCGGAAAACTGGTGCAGGACGATACTGTCATCGGCGTGATCAGGGGGCGGATCGCTCAGGAAGATTGCCGGAACGGATTCGTCCTCGACGGATTTCCAAGAACCATCGTTCAGGCTGAAAAGTTGATGGACACCTTGGAGGACATGGACCTGTCGATCGACGCTGTAGTTGATTTTGTCGTCGACAGTCAGGCGCTGATCAATCGTTTGACAGGACGCAGGACGTGCTCCGATTGTGGGGCTATGTACCACGAGACGTCACGTCCTCCCAAAGTTAGGGATGTTTGCGATGTCTGTGGTGCGTCTCTTTATCAGCGGGAAGACGATAAAGAGGAGACGATTAAAAAGCGGCTGGAGGTTTACCAGA
>CAZVZT010000227.1:0-2234 GCA_964631515.1 uncultured Nitrospinaceae bacterium | reverse complement strand
GGAAACCAACCTCACCTGGCTAAAAAAAGATTCCCGGCAAATGACGGGGCGTTGGATGCATCTGGAAAAATCCTGGAAATTCGCCGATGAGCAGAACGCCGCTAAGCTGGGCGGGTTCGATGACTGGCGGGTGCCGAAGATGGAAGACGTCAAAACCATTTTCGACCGGTCCTATAGTAACCGGGACTTCGGCAACAACGAAATCCACATCCCCGACCTGTTCGAAAAGGGAGGCGCCGACTGTTGCTGGACCGACACTGTCAATGGCGACCGCGCTATGATGTTCAGTCTGGTCAAGGGGCGGTCGAGCTGGATCAACAAACTAGGTGACGGACCTTTTGCCGTACGCCTGGCCCGTGGAACGCGAGAAGAAGAACAAAGTTCCTGATCCTTACGAACGGGACTGATACAACAACCACACACCCGTCCCAATAAGCAAAACCGCGAAAAATCGTTTAAAGTTCTGTTCGGACACGTGCTCAAGAATAAAAGGACCGGCCTGCGCCCCAAGCACTCCTCCCAGAGCGAGGAAAGCCCCAGTCTTCCAGTCTATGTTTCCCACCCGCCAGTGCCCCAGCAGAGACGAAACCGCAACCATGAGCACAAACAGGAACGAGGTTCCTACCGCCACCCGCGCCTCTTTTCCCAGGTGAAGGAGAAAAGGCACCACCAGAAAACCACCTCCCAGTCCTGATCCTGAGGACAGAATACCGATCAATACTCCCAGCAGAATGGGTATCATTATCCGCTCCCGTCTTCCTCCACATACTTCTGCTCCAGCGTATCCACCACGGCAGCACCGATGGAATCACCCCAGACGTTGATCGACGTACGCAGGCGGTCGAGAAACCAGTCGATCGAGAGGAGCATACCGATCCCTTCCAGCGGCAGGCCTACCGCCTTCAGAACGATCACCATGGTCACAAGACCCGCCTCGGGAATGCCCGCCGCCCCGATCGCCGCCAGGGTTGCAGTCAAGAAAACCAGCACCTGCTCCCAGAACCCGAGCTGAATCCCGACCACCTGGGCGATGAAGATCGCTGCAACCGACTCATAAAGCGCCGTACCGTTCATGTTCACTGTCGCACCGAGAGGAATAACAAATAAGGTGGTACGGCGCGAGACGCGGTTTTGCTTTTCGACGCATTCAACCGTCACCGGCAAGGTGGCCGAACTGCTGGCCGTGGATAATGCGGTCGTGATCGCCTCGCTCATGTTTTTGAGATAGACCAGCGGATTTCGCTTGGTGAAAAAAAACAGGACCAGTGGAAGCGTTACAGCAGCGTGAAAGAGAAGGCCAAGGATCACCGTCGCGGCAAATTTTCCAATTTTGAGCAACTCGGCCAGAAACAGATCGCCCCCTCCAGCGGCGCCCAGCTTGGACGCGATCAGCGCAAACACTCCCAGAGGAGCCACATACATCACCAAGTGTACAATCTTCATGATGGCGGCATTGATCCCGTCAAAAACGGAAATGACCAACTTGCCCCTCTCCCCCAAGGTGGTGAGTATTCCACCAAAGATAAGGGAAAACATGATGATCGGAAGAATCTCCATTTCCGCCATCGAACGGATCAGGTTGGGCGACACAAAACTGTGCAGGATATCCGTGATCCCCACCGACTCCTTTCCCGCAACTTTATCAGGCACGGCCATAGAGGTCATCTCAACCCCCAGCCCCGGTTGCATGAAGTTCACCACCACAATCCCCACCGCCACGGAAAATGCGGTGGTGGATAGAAAATAAGTCAAGGTGATTACCCCTGTTTTCCCAACCTTGCGGATATCGCCCAGCCCGGCAATACCGACGATCATCGACGACACGACGAGAGGGATCACCAGCATTTTCAGGGCATCCAAAAACATTTCGCCGATCCAGTCAACAACCAGCATCTGCTCGCCAAACACCCAGCCACACACCCCTCCCAGAACAATTCCGGTGAGCATCAAATAAAGCAGGATATTATTTTTGTTCACAAACAAGCCCTCTGTTGTAACCGTTTTGTTGAGCGAAGGGTCTACCCCGTCAACTCCCAGGCAGCCTCGCACTAGCAGATGTGATTCACAAGCCCTATATTAAAAGACATGATGTTCCGACCTGAACATAGCGAACACCCTGTTGGTCAGCGCCCCCTATCTTACCGGAGGAGATCTATGGCAGAAACTATCAAGTTCATCTACCAGGGGAATACCCACGAATTCCCCGTCGTCGAAGGCAGTCTCGGTGAAAAAGC
>CAZVZT010000226.1:0-2236 GCA_964631515.1 uncultured Nitrospinaceae bacterium | reverse complement strand
CCGTTATCGATGTTGACCGTGGCGACCCCGGTAGCGCAACTATTGAGCATGGTAAGCAGGGCTGAAACTCCACCGAACGATGCACCGTATCCCACACTTGTGGGAACGGCGATAACCGGGCAACTGACGAGTCCGCCCACCACCCCAGTCAGCGCGCCATCCATTCCTGCGACGACGATGATGACCCGGGCTTTGCGCAATCCTTCCACCTTATCCAGCAGGCGATGAATACCCGCGACTCCCACATCGAATATCCGTTCCACCTTGCTACCGAATAGTTCACAGGTGATCTGCGCTTCCTCTGCGATTGGGATGTCGGACGTTCCTGCGGTGACGACCACGATGTGTCCCACCTTTTTTTTCTTTTTAGATTTTCGGATGACAAGAGCCTGAGCCGTTTCGTTGTATTTGGCTCCGGAAGGCAGGCGTTTTAGTTTTTTACGTACCTTCGGATCAAGCTTGGTCACCAAAACATCGTTCTCCGCTTTGTGCAGCGTTTTAATGATACCGTCCAACTGGTCAGCGGTTTTCCCTTTGCCATAGATGACCTCGGGCAGTCCGCTCCGCAGGGAGCGGTGGTGATCGACCCGCGCGAAGTCGAGATTTTCGTAGGGTAGAATAGAAAGTTGTTCGGCAGCTTCCCCCGGCCCGATCTTGTGGTTATGGAGATCGCGGAGCAGTTTCTCTATTGCACTTCGATTCATTTAAATTCCTTGATTCCGTCAAACTCGGAGGAAATATTCACCCGCATCAAGTCATCCATGGCCTTTTTTGGAGATTTTTTCTCGTATAGCACACGGTAGGTCTCTTCTATGATCGCCGCGTGGATATTTAGCTTGGACTTGAGTGCATATGTTGATTTAACCGTAAGTACGCCCTCGGCAACCATCTTCATGCTTTCAGTGATATGGCCCAGCGTTTTTCCCTGTCCCAGCTGAAGTCCAACCGCCCTGTTGCGACTGAGATCTCCGGTACAGGTGAGAACTAGGTCACCAAGTCCGGAGAGTCCAGAAAAAGTTTCCGGGCGCGCCCCTAAGGCGGTTCCAATGCGGGTGATCTCAACTAACCCGCGGGTGATGAGCGCCGCCCGTGTATTGTGCCCCATGCCGAGCCCATCGGAAATTCCTGTAGCAATAGCGATTACGTTTTTTAAAGCGCCGCCGACCTCGACTCCCAATGGATCCGTGCTGGTGAAGACCTTTAAACGCGAGGATGAAAAAATATTCTGCATGCGTTTGGCTACCTCCTCGGTTTCTGCTGCAGCAACAATCGCCGAGGGAATCCCTTTGGCGATTTCCGCGGCAAAGGTCGGGCCCGACAGGGTACCCAGTTGACATGTAGCGGGAAGTGTCTGCTCCAGAATCCGACGCACCGTGCATAGGGAATCATTTTCTATCCCCTTGCTAGCATTTATGAGCAGGCAATCTGGGCGGATCAGGGGCGCCAGCTGCATAGCGGTGTTTCTAATGACATGGGATGGAACCACAATCAATACCGCATCCTGATCGCGGACCGCTTCCTCAAGCGAGAGGGTGGCACGAATTCGCTCCGGTAGCGGGTGCCCTGGAAGGAAGAAGGAGTTTACCCGTGTTTCGTTTATTTGAGTATACAATTCCTGCTCATAGACCCAGAGATCGATGTCATACCCATTGTTGGCCAGTAAGATAGATAGGGCAGTCCCCCAGCTTCCAGCCCCCACGACGCCTATGCGCTTATGCCCCATACTTAAAAATCGAATAAATTTTATTGATTCATGAATATTAAGTAAACCATCGTAGCATTATAACTTAATTTGCAATGACATACCTAAGGCTAAGCCGCTGGATGGCTTCCGAAAAAATAAACTTGTATGATAAATTTCTATGAGCCTATAATGAATTAACCAGCCGACGATGAGTTTTTATTTAGGGATAATGTTACCATCGGAGACCGTAGAACTATGGCTACTCGAGTCAAGCTCAGACATAAGGATTTAAAAGAACCTGATCAGTTTATATCGACCACCGATCTAGTGGTAGCTTATTTTTCTCAACATAAAAAAGTGCTTGTTGCGGGTATTGTCGCATTTGCTCTGATCGTCTTCGGCGTAATAGGGGTCCGGTACAATACTGAAGTCAAGTCGTTGCGGATGGAATCTCTTTACTTCGAAATGGAGAAAATCCGAAACGAGAAAGACCTTCAATCAGAAAAGGTGACGGATAAAATGGAAAAGTTGTTGGCCGAATTCAGTGAAGGA
>CAZVZT010000225.1:0-2237 GCA_964631515.1 uncultured Nitrospinaceae bacterium | reverse complement strand
CCGGACGCGTGAAGTCCATTTCTGGGAGGATCGAGGTCATTCCCATTCCCACGCCAAACAGAGCAAACAGGGGAAAGGTGGGTAGGTCGATTTCTCCAGACTGGATCGCGTAGCACGAACGCAACGCATTGAGTTGATGCGAGAACATCCCGTGCGTGTACAGCACACCCTTGGGTGGCCCGGTACTACCGCTGGTAAATAGGATGGCGGCTGGATCGGTTGAGTGGGTGTCGGCACAGGCTTCCTTGGGATCACCCATCTGGCGAATGCAATCAAGCGTCGTTCCTCCCCAGAACCAGCGGGGGCCAAGAGTGATCTTGTACCTGATGCTGCGGAAGGGTTTGCGAAATATGGTGGATGCCGCATGCGCGGCCGGAACGGCAATGATTCCCTGTGGTGCAGCCTCCTCGATACATTTCAGGATATTTTTTCGTCCCAGTCCAGGGTCGATGAAAACGGGAACCATTCCGCCTTTAAATAGCGCGAATGATAGAGCGATGAACTCGATACCGAAAGGAACTAGGAGAAGGACTCGGTTTCCCTTGCCAAGGCCATACTGGCGAAGCCCAGAAGCTAGGCGAGAACTTTCTTCGTTCAATCCGCGAAAGGAGATAGAGGTGGCGTGGTGGGGAACCGAGATTGCCGTTTGGTACGGGGCTTCCTTTGCCACCTGCTCAAGTGAAGAGGCGATATTGCAGTGTGTCTCTTCCATGTTTTCTTACGGCAGGTCGAGACTCATCCTGATCAAGGGGACCGAAACCTTCTTCTTTTGAATATAGGATTCGTGATTGATTTTTGCGATGGCGTGCTTGATCGATAGGAAGTCGCGCGGGATGCGCGCGAGGAGATAATCGACAATATTTTCCGGGATGACCAGTTCGAGGTCCTTGGCCAGTTTGAGGATGATTTTTGCGGTGGTATCGTCGTCGATGGGGTTCAATTGGGCAACCATGCCCCACTGGAACCGTGAGGTTAGATAACTTTCGGTTGCACCGAGCTGGGCCGGGTTCAAGTTTCCGGCGAAGACGATTCTTTTTCCGTTTTCGATCAGCGTGTTGTAAACGAGGTAAAGTTTCTCCTGGGACGCGCGCTGCCCAGAAATATGATCCACGGCATCGAGTAGGAACAAGTCGACACTGGAAAGGGTAGATACGAACTGGCCCGCGGAACCGTTAGCGTTTTCATCTGTTTTGCGGACGAAATCCGATCCATGAACATACATGGCTTTTTTACCCTGTGTAGCGGCTTCGTTTCCGATGGAGATCAGAAGGTGGGTCTTGCCTAGATTTTTTCCACCGAAAAGATAGAGGGTGTTGCAGGGAGAGGGTTTTTCCGTACAGATTTCCCGAGCGGCCTGGAATGCAACATCCGACCCCTTTGAAACCACGAAATTAGAAAACGAGTATTCGGGCCGAGCGGGGAATTCCAGAATATGCTGGCGTGCCTGATGTTTCTGCTCAGGCATGGTGTGTCCCGTTTTCTGGTGAAATGTCTGCGGACGTGTTCATTGGGGGCCTATCACAATTTTAATCTTGGTTGCCCCCCACTTCGAACGAATGACTACCGTTGATATCCAGCCTTCCTTTTTGTAGTTGAGGATTGTTCCGTCATGTTCCATCGCATTAATGAGCTTCCATCCCTGGTTGACCATTTCGCTTTGGTAGAACGACATGATTTTTTCCATATTGCCCATGCCGGAGAAAAACAAGCGCCCAACCTTTATGGTTCCACTCCCTGATTCGTAAACGAATGACTTGGCGTGATCTCGGTCGAAACCTTTTGGAATCGGGATATCAGTAAAAGGATAAGCCAGGTTCACCGGATCCGGTAGCGGAGGGGTTTCTTCGATGCCGAAGTCGTCCACGGACTTTTGTAGGTCGGCGCACCCAGAGAACATGAAAAGCAGGCAAAATATCCAGACCGGTAAACAGGACTTTTTTTGTTCAATTACTTTCAACATATCGCCTCCCTAGGTAGACAATCGTCAGGCCGAGGAGCATCAGGACGAACCCGATGACTCTTAAGGTGCTATTAGGAATTTCTGGAATTTTTTGAGCAAAATTTTTAACCAGGGAAGGGGCGCAGAAATAAGGAATGCCTTCGAAGATCATCATCAATCCTAGAGCGGCTAGAAACAGGCCCATGAGCGCATGCGGTTGGAGGAATAAGGTTCTTTCAAACAGAACCTACAGTTTTAGGGGGAAAACCGTTCCGTCTGCTTTTGCGACCCCACACGA
>CAZVZT010000224.1:0-2240 GCA_964631515.1 uncultured Nitrospinaceae bacterium | reverse complement strand
CTCTTCCACCTCGGCCTTGGTCAGGGGCTGTTTGTAGGCGATGATAGCCAGCGTATCGAGGCTCGGCTGAGACAGCTTAGCAGTCTTGTCCAGTTTCATGAATTTACGAACCCAGTCGGAATAATCGTGGCGGGTCATCAACTGGTATCCCTCAGCCACCTCCATGAGCTGAAGGTTGCGCGACTGGTATTCCCTGACCAGCTCATCAAGCGCGGACTTCAACGCAGCCTTTTCCGTTGTTTCGGCGAACAGACCCTGAAGTTGGCCCACACTGACCGGCTGGTCCGCCGCGAAAAGGACGTTTTCAATAACAGCCTTGAGTTCTTCGCGTTCCATAGTTTATTTTGACCTCAAGATAAAAAAATACGCATCAAGAAAATTCACAATTAAAATATTTACTCAATTTTAATTCTTGAGAGTGGTAGTTGGATCGGATTTTCTGCCCATAAACTCGATCTGGTTTCTCAACAGTCTTTTCGAATTTTAGACGGCAAAAAGTTTGTCCATCTTCAACCATAAAAGGAGCATCATGCGGTCGAACCTCCATTACAGCCCGGGTCCCTTGATCTTCTGTAGAATTTGTCCCGTTCCACCCAAATCCAGGGTCGAAGAACCCCGCATAATGCGTGCGCAGCTCGCCGCTGTTGGGCTCGTAGGCAACCATCTCGGCAAGTAGATGGGGCCAGATGCATATCTTCTCCTTGGACATCATGATATAAAAACTTTCGGGTTCCAGAATTAATCTATCCCGTTTCTGTTTGTGGATTGGCTCCCAGAAGTCTTCGGATTTATAAAAATTTATTTTCCCCAAGTCTATGACCTGTGAATTAGTTTTAGCTTTGTAGGCAATAATGGAATTTTGATCATACCCAAAAACATCAACACCAATAAAAACCCCCATATCAAATTTAATATTTTTAAAAGGTATTTCCCCCCCATCGCGATTAAATAAAATTGGATAATCTTTATAGTTGGTCTCGAGTGTATTCTTACCCAAAGTACTCGAATGGACGTTGCAAAGCCTTAATTGATTAAGCTTCAACCCCGGGCTCACCTTCACAGGAAACGAGCGGGGAATAATCTCCAAATACAATTTCCCCTTATAACCCTTTGGGATTTCATCAAAGCGATGCCCGTGATCGACAATCACACGAGTAAACATATCCAACCGCCCAGTTGAGCTTTTTGGGTTGGCCAAGCCATACATCGTGGGCGGAAAATTTATTTCTTCCATCAGGGGGATAAGGTAAATCGCGCCCTTCTCCAGGATTCCCCCATGTTCTTCTAAATTGAACTCATAAAGCTTTATGTCCTTGAGTTTCCGCTCGACCGTTTCATTTTCAGGTAAAAAGCTGCATTGAATTCTATACGCTTTAGGTCCCAAACGAAGATCCAAGCTTGCAGGCTGTATTTGGGATTCCGTAATTGGCAAATCAGCCCTGATCAGTCCATTTTGACAGGCCAACTCGATGTATTGACACGGCAAATAGCCCGCCTTGTCCTTCAATACCTGAGGAAGACTGTCCTTGCCTAGAATGTCAATTGCAGGGTTAATTTTTTCAACTTCCATTTCTTAAGAGGGGGGGGCGGAAATCAATGTTGGACGGATGAGATCAGAAAAGAAAACCACAACTAACAACGCGCCTTGGTCTATGGTTTATCTTATTAAAAATATTTTTTCAACTGCTGATTTTATCTTTGAAAAATGCCCCTGGTGAAAGTGAGGCAAATACCTAAGAAAATCTATAACTTGAGAAAAAAATACGACTTATGAGCAGAGGCAAGGGCCCCTCCATGATGCTCCCCTCAACAAACCGCACGGCAAGTCAAGCGCCCCTCCTCTTCTAGCTCCTCAGCCCACGTCAAGGACCGATCTCGATTCCGTAGGGCCTTGATAACTGATCAGTTTGCGGGAATATTTATCCTGACTTCCCTATCTACAGTATTTCACCGGAAACACACGGGCACCCTCTTGTGGCTGGGACAGACCAGAGAACCCCCAAACAACCGGAAAACTGATTGACAGGCCGTTCGCGCCTGTGATTAAATTCTAATAAACAAGCAATTTCAATTATATAAATCAAACGAGTCTGGTTCGAGGAAGGTCCCATGCCGCTTTATGAGTATTTCTGCGAAGACTGCCAAGAGGAGTTCACTCTGCTCCAATCAGCCGATGCGAATAAGGAAGAAACCAAGTGTTCCGGGTGTGGCTCCCAGAAGACCCAACATAAGTTCTCCTC
>CAZVZT010000223.1:1514-2273 GCA_964631515.1 uncultured Nitrospinaceae bacterium | reverse complement strand
TGACGCCACACAGTTTCCGACTGCGGTTCGACTCCACCCACCGCACAGAACACACCGACAGCACCATCGAGGACTCTGAGCGACCGCTCCACCTCAGCTGTGAAGTCCACGTGACCCGGCGTGTCGATAACATTGACTTGGTGGTCCTGCCAGAAACAGGAGGTCGCCGCAGACGTGATGGTAATCCCGCGCTCCTGCTCCTGCTCCATCCAGTCCATAGTGGCGGTTCCCTCATGAACCTCACCGAGCTTATGACTGCGGCCGGTGTAATAGAGAACTCTCTCCGTCGTGGTGGTTTTTCCGGCATCAATATGCGCGATGATCCCGATATTACGAACCTTGTCTAGACCACTTTTTCTAGTCATCAAAATCTCTACCACCGGTAATGAGCAAAAGCCTTATTGGCTTCAGCCATGCGGTGGACGTCCTCTTTCTTTTTAATAGTGCCTCCAACATTGTTGTAGGCGTCGATAATTTCACCCGTCAGTTTTTCGGACATCGATTTACCTGACCTGCTCTTGGCATTCTGGATCATCCATCGAATACTAAGAGCGGAACGGCGACTATCCTTAACCTCGACCGGAACCTGGTAAGTCGCGCCACCCACACGACGGGATTTCACTTCCAATCTGGGCGAAGCGTTTTCGATCGCCTTTTTAAACACCTTGACCGGATCTTCATTGGTTTTCTCTCCAACCACATCTAAAGCACTATAGAAAATTCCTTCAGCAATACTTTTTTTACCTTGCTTGAGGAGAC
>CAZVZT010000223.1:0-1504 GCA_964631515.1 uncultured Nitrospinaceae bacterium | reverse complement strand
GATAAACCGGGCCACCAACAGGTCGTTGTATTTTGGGTCCGGTAAAATCTGTCGCTTGTCTGCTTCTCTTCTTCGAGCCATATCAATTCACTTAATTAATTCAATTATTTTTTGGGACGTTTGGTACCGTACTTGGACCGGCTTTGCATCCGGCCGTCCACCCCTAGAGTATCAAGGCTTCCTCGTACCACATGATAACGAACACCAGGAAGGTCTTTGACTCGACCACCTCGAATCATCACGATTGAGTGCTCCTGAAGGTTGTGCCCAACTCCCGGGATGTAGGTAGTGACTTCCATGCCATTGGTCAACCGCACGCGAGCCACCTTACGCAGGGCTGAGTTGGGTTTCTTGGGCGTCGACGTATACACACGGACACACACACCCCGCTTTTGCGGACATGACTTGAGCGCTGCGCTGGCAGTTTTTCTCACCGGCGCCTTACGGCCCAACCGAACCAACTGATTGATCGTTGGCAAAGCAAATCCTCCCAAAAGGGCAACCCACTAAAAAATAAGGCCTTACAAAATCAAGCCAGAGGCGATTCTGTGGGTTTTGAGTATTAATAAGTAGCGGTGTAAAAACCCGATATAGTAGCCGCCGATCACGGCGGAGTCAAGGCAAAAATACGCTTAAAAAACATTCATTTACTCTACCGTAAGAGGAACTTGATCCGCTTCCTGTTTTTTCCCTTCTCCTTCGATCTCAGTTCCCTCGATATGAATGCCAGAATAGGTACGACAACCCGTTCCCGCCGGAATCAATCGGCCCATAATGACATTTTCTTTGAGCCCAACCAGGTTATCCTGTTTTCCGCTTACGCTCACCTCGGTCAGTATCCGAGTCGTCTCCTGGAACGACGCTGCCGAGATAAAACTTTCCGTACTGAGCGATGACTTGGTAATACCCAGCAAAACGGGCACACCCTTGGCCGGTTTTTTCTTGTTTTTGATCATTTCTTGATTGGCTTCACTGAACCGCTTTTTGGTAACCTGCTCGTCGACTAGAAAATCGGTATCCCCCGGATCCTCAATGATAAGATGGCGCAACATCTGGCGAACGATGACTTCGATATGTTTGTCGTTAATCGCCACACCCTGCAACCGATAGACCTCCTGCACTTCGTTGACGAGGTAATACTGCAATTTTTCCTCGCCGAGCACTCGAAGGATGTCATGGGGGTTAGTCGCACCATCCATGAGGGCTTCCCCGGCAACCACTTCATCGCCCTCGTGCACGTTGATGTGTTTTCCGCGTGGGATGAGATACTCACGCTCATCACCGGTACCGCTTTCAACAAACACCTGCCTCATACCCTTAACAAATCCGCCAAACCTGACCTTTCCAGAAATCTCCGTGATGGTGGCCTGTTCGCTAGGCTTGCGCGCCTCGAACAGTTCCGCTACACGAGGCAGACCCCCGGTGATGTCTTTGGTTTTTGCGGTCTCGCGCGGTATCTTAACCACCAGATCGCCGGCGTTGACTAGGTCACCCTCAGAAACGC
>CAZVZT010000222.1:0-2275 GCA_964631515.1 uncultured Nitrospinaceae bacterium | reverse complement strand
GTGACATCCAACTAAAATAAATTCTGACCAAAATTCCCGGCTTAAGCTCGGGGAAGGTTGACAGCCTCTTATTTAAACGCGAGGTCATCATCTTGCAGATTAAAAAAGTAGAACCTACCGGCACATGTGAACTCAAAATCACTGTTCTAGCTCTCGCAGGGTATTTTCTAGTCATCTCCCCATTGACTCGAATATTCTTCCGCAGTAATCCTTGGCTCTACGAAAACGCTGACATAACATTTCTCGTGATGGTCATCGCGTTACTGCGAGCTACAAAGAAGGTGAACTCTATCGAGTTGGGATTTTCTACAATTTATCTAAAACAACATTTGACCATCGGAGCGGTTTGCTGTTTACCGGTACTAGTGACTCTTCCCATTCTGGCTGCGGGACTCGATTTTTTTGGCATTGCAAAGCACGGACTTCTGATCAGGGGAGAAGAAAACATAGCTTCTTCAGGCTTTGTTTCGACCTTAGGGTTATTATCCACTATTTTCCTAGTGCCCCTTATCGAACAGGTTTTTTTTACAGGAATTGTCGTGCAGTCCCTGCTCAAAAAATACAACCACGTCGTTGCGATTTATGCGGCTGGGTTGATCTACACATTGGTTGATTTTAAAATGACTCTGGCAACCTTTGGCCTGGGCCTTATTGCGGGTGGACTGTTTAAGCTCACGGGAACTTTATATGCGTCGCTTCTGTTCCATGTAGGCTGCGCACTGGCGGGTATCCTTCTAGTGGAGTTTTATCCAAGTTTGATCACTGTACTTGGTTTTTTGCTGTGAGCGGATTCTACCGGTGGTGTTTTGATAGGCTCTGCAGGGCACAGATTTAAAGCCTAGGTACACATTAAATACCTTGCGTTACTCTTCTTTTACGATTTTTTTAACGGTCACCTTTTTTTTCGATGTTGGCTTGCCCCTGCCTTTCTTCGCAGCCTTACGCGCAGCTTTTTCCGCCTCCCATTGTCGAAGGACTTTCGCACGTTCTTTAGGATCTTCAAACGCTGCAGAAACGATCACACCGAATTCGTAGAGCCCATACAGAGGAAACCCAAGCAGTACCTGGGTAATAATATCGGGCGGTGTCAGCACAGAAGCTAGGACGAAACACCCCAGAAACGCCCACTTCCGGTAGATCTTCATCTGGATGGTATTGGTGACCCCGAACTTGGTGAGCAGGACCATGAGTAATGGCGTTTGGAAGGCGAACCCGAAGGCGAGTATCAACTTCACAACAAAGTTAAAGTAAAGTTGAATCGTTACCTGCATCGTCCACCAGGTGGACCCATACCCTAGCAGAAACTTCAGCCCTAACGGCAGGACGAGGAAATAGCAGAAAACCCCTCCAAATAGGAAGAATAATGTTCCCGCGCCTACGAACATTGAGGTGATCTTCTTCTCCTTGACCTTGAGCCCTGGCGCAATAAAAAACCAGATGTGATACAGGATCACGGGCATGGATATGAAAAGGGAGCCCATGAGAGCAACCTTCATATGAGTGAAAAACACTTCAGTGGGGGCAATATAGATGAGTTTTTCTTGATATCTCAGCGGCAGGGGGTCCTGCAGCCACAGTATCAGGAAGTCGATGAAGTAGAAGCAAACACCGAAGAAAAGAGCCACAACAATCCCGACCATGACCATGCGGTCGCGAACTTCAATTAGGTGACTGCTTACAGGAATTTTCTCAGTGAACTTTACCGACCGAACCATTTTTACCTCTAAAAATCAAAAAAAGCCAAGGGTACCAAACCACCGTGGCTCAAAATTCAAAAAGTTTTGAGTTTCAACGAGTTAATTATGTTTTTTCCGGATTATATTACTGAAACCGCTGTCCAATTACAATAAGCATTTGTTATACCCAGCGCGCACCGCACGTCCGGAATAATCCTCCCTACTGCTTTGCCTTTCCTTCCTAAAATAACCGCATCCAAGTGGAATCTTCTGGAATAATGCATTGATTGGACAGGAGAAATAATGGATAATGCCGTGCCGTGATAAACCCCACCGAGTTTTTTCTGAGTATATGCTTCGCCCCAGGAGGATACCGAGTTGTATGAAATTTGAGGGATACAAGATTTCTGGGATTAAGGTGGTCAATATAATGGAGGAAAATGCCGAAGCCATAGAAACAATGGTGAACAAAGCTATCGACGAAATTTACCGGCAAAAACTGAAAATCCTAGATATTCAAACCACCGGGGATAACATGATCCTGGTCTTAGGGAAAAAATCCTGACCGAGTCCGTGAATAAAGAAAGTTCGCGCGGGCG
>CAZVZT010000221.1:0-2276 GCA_964631515.1 uncultured Nitrospinaceae bacterium | reverse complement strand
GCGCTAATTGACTTTCCGCGCCAAAAGCCATAGAATTCTCCTGTAAAATTCGAGTGTCTGTTCACAACCGTTTGTATTTATTAGGTTTTCATTCCGTTAGAACCCCCGTTGCTCCAATTTATTTTTCCCAGGCAATCTATGGCGAAGCCGTTGAATTCAAATAAAAAACTTCTAGAGAGCTTTGCTAGAACGTCGGAGGAAATTTTTTCTTTAAATGAATTTGAGGAACTTCTGAAGTCTGGAAAACAGATTCGTATCAAGTATGGCGTCGACGTCACCTCGCCTTTTCTGCATATCGGACACGCGGTCAATTTATGGATGATGCGTGAACTGCAGGAGTTGGGGCATAAAGTGATTTTTCTCATCGGGGACTTTACGACGCAGATCGGGGATCCCACCGGAAGAAGCGACACCCGCCCCATTATCCCCAGGGAGGAAATCGAAAAAAACGCTGAAGAGTTTATTCGTCAGGCGAAAATGGTTCTGCGTTTTGACGATCCTAACCTACTAGAGATTAGAAAGAATTCCGAGTGGTTTTCAGAGTATTCCCTCGCAGATTTTTTGAAACTGTTGGCCATGGTGACACACGCTAGGCTCATCTCGCGGGATATGTTTCAGCGCCGAATCGAAAAGCAGGAAGACATTTACATGCATGAAATGATCTATCCCATCCTTCAGGGATACGATTCCTATGTTCTTGAATCTGATCTAACCATCATCGGGTCCGACCAACTCTTCAATGAAATGCTGGGTCGGTTTTATCAGCAGAAGTTGGGGCAGAAACCCCAGGTGATTATCACCACTAAAATCACACCCGGGATTGATGGGAAAGCTAAGCAAAGCAAAAGTTTGGATAACTATATCGGGTTAGGCCACTCTTCCCGTGATAAGTTTGGCCGCTCAATGAAAATCCCCGATGAATTGATTGTGGATTATCTAAAAATATATACCAACGTACCGATGGATGAAATTTCTAGAGTAGAGAAGGAAATTTTATCCGATCCCATGAAGTGGAAAAAATTTCTTGCGAGGGAAATTTTGAAGCGTTATCACAATGAAGCGGATGTGCAAAACGAGCAGGAGTGGTTTGAAAATACCTTCTCAAAAAAAATCACGCCCGACGATATCCCCGTTCTCGAAGTGGATGAGTCTCAATGGGTTGCTATTGATTTGGTGAAGAAACATTTTGATAAGTCAAAAAGCAATAGCGAGCTCCGTCGCCTGTTCAAGCAGGGAGCGGTGTCCCTTAACGACCGAAAAATTTCAGCTTTTGATGAGAAGGTAGATGTTGCGTCCGAAGATGTTATTAAGGTTGGGAAACGCACTTGGTTTAAGGTTCGCATCGAGGAGAAATAGGTCGATTTCGGCCAAATAGCAGGGGTGTTGAACAAGGGGCCGTCCTTAAGGGCGATCCCTTTTTTATTTTTGGGAAAAACTTCTCAGGTTTTCTTTTATAGATGAGGACCGATCTGGGGTCGGGTCAATCATTGGCCATAGCAAGATGAACAGGATAAATCCCACCACAACTACGCCGATCGTATAGCCAATCCAGTCAAGGAAGGAAGATTTTTCTTTTTTGCCCTGCATATCGATTCTACTAAAAAAGGGATTAGCCATTTCTAGCTAACCCCTTGTTTTATTTGGTAGCGGGGACAGGATTTGAACCTGCGACCTTTGGGTTATGAGCCCAACGAGCTACCGGACTGCTCCACCCCGCATCGATTCTATTTCCGCGAGCCCTAGCTGCCGAAGGCACCACCCTATAGATTTTCTAGGGTTTGTCAAGTCGTCCCCCGGGCTTTGTTAGTTTCTGCTTGATCTCACGTAAAAAAAACGGTTCGCACGTATCAGAAGGTGTGCGCGAACCGTTTTCCAACTTCTAGAAAGAATTAGAGATCAGCATTCTTTCGATTTGGATTTCTAAAAAGCGAGGTCTCCGCAGTCAGGTCATCGAGTGCTGGGAACTCTTGGTCGGAATGGATCTTCTTGGCTTTTTCCAGGAGATCTCCTTCCGACTCCTTGTTATCTTCGTCGGGGATACAACAGTCGACAGGGCAAACCTCTTGGCAGGCCTCTTCGCCATGGAATCCAACGCATTCCGTGCAGAGGTCAACGTCGATGACATAGTAGTCTTCTCCCTCGGTGATCGCTCCGTTGGGACACTCCGGCTCGCAGACGCCACAGTTGATACACTCATCAGTAATAACAGTTGCCATTGTTGTTTTCCTTCTTCGGTTTAAATGAGGTAAAAAGTTAAACTTCTCCTAGATTGGTGG
>CAZVZT010000220.1:0-2281 GCA_964631515.1 uncultured Nitrospinaceae bacterium | reverse complement strand
GCGCTACGCCAAATTTCTGAATCCGAGGCGGAAAAAACCATCAAGTCCGTCGATCAAGAGCGGGAAGAGTTCCAGAAACGCTATTTCGACCAGCATGCCATCGACTGCTCAAAATTCGATGCCAGTTTCAACACCTCCGCGTTGAGTCACGACACGATCTGCGAAACCATCGCCTTGATGCTCAAGAGCAAAAAATAAGTCCTGCAGGGTGGCTTCTTGAGAGACTAAATTTTAAAGAATCCCAAGCTCCCCGCCCACTTTCTGAAAGGCGGTCACCGCCCGGTCGAGATCCTGTGTCTCATGGGCAGCAGAGATCTGGACCCGGATACGCGCCTCCCCTCTAGGCACCACGGGATAACTGAACCCAACCACATAAATACCCTCGTCGAGCATTTTTGCAGCCATCTGCCCCGCCAGCCGTTCCTCACCCAGTATTATGGGAATAATGGGATGATCTCCCAAGCGAATATCGAATCCAGCACTCGTTATCTTTTCGCGAAAGTATGCGGTATTGGACCGGAGCTTTTTCACCAACTCGGGTGAGCGGGTGATGAGGTCGACCGCTTTCAAAGTCGTCGCAGCGATGACGGGCGACAGGGAATTAGAAAAAAGATAGGGTCTTGACCGTTGCCGGAGAAGCGAAGTAACCTCATTCGCGGCGGCGGTGAATCCTCCGGACGCCCCCCCAAGTGCTTTCCCAAATGTCGAAGCAACGATCTGCACCCGTCCCATCACATTACAGTACTCAATACTTCCGCGTCCGGTCGCACCGAAAAATCCAGTCGCGTGCGAGTCATCGACCATAACAATGGCGTCGTAACGATCTGCCATTTCACAGATTTCATCGAGTGGGGCAACATCCCCATCCATGCTGAACACCCCATCGGTAGCGATTACGCGAAACCGATATTTCTTTGCCCGCTTCAACTGTGTTTCGAGGTGGTTCATGTCGGCGTGGTTATAACGAAACCGTGCCGCCTTGCACAACCGAATACCGTCGATGATACTGGCATGATTCAACCGGTCGCTGATGACAACATCTTTTTCTGTGAGCAACGTTTCGAACAACCCACCATTCGCATCAAAACAGGAGGAATAAAGAACCGTGTCTTCCATTCCAAGGAATTCAGAGACAGCCTGCTCGAGTTGTTTGTGTACACCCTGCGTTCCGCAGATAAACCGCACCGATGCCATACCGTACCCGTAAAGGTCAAGCGCCTCTTTAGCCGATTGCAGGATTTCAGGATGGTTGGCAAGACCCAGGTAATCGTTGGCGCAAAAGTTGAGTACTTCACCGCGTTCGATCTGTATACGCACCTGTTGCTGGGAGAGGAGAACGCGCTCTTCCTTATATAAGCCAGATACTCTGATTGATTCGAGTTCAGAGCGGATGGTTTCTAAAATGTTCTTAGTCAAAAGCTCTCACCTTGGTGGATTACCTGTACTTCAAAACGATCTTCGGATATTCCTGAATTGCCTGCTCAAACGCATCCCGATTGAATTGGTGAAATGGCATCACCGTCCCATCTCCCTTGTTTAGAATGACATCATAAATCCTGTCTTGCAGGTTATGCTCTTTGGAAGTTAATAGGTTGCGCATGGTATACCAGGTCTGGAACACCTTGCGCCCAACCACACTGTGCATGGATTTGCCGTACAGGATGATCTCTTGAAAATTAGTAATGGTGTAGTCACCCGCCGACAGGCCGAACAAAATAATGTCGCCTCCGGCCCGGGTCGAAGCGATGGCCGTATTGAGCGCTTGGTTGCTCCCGGACATCTCAAAGGCCACATCGACTCCCTCCCCAAAACAGCGCTTGCGAATCGCCTCGACAACTTCAAGGTCAGGCGCATGCTCTACTCCAAGAACAGAACCTCCCGGAACGCACAACACTTCGTCCGCCCCTAATTCTCCAGCAAGTTTCAGGTTTTTTTCGTTGGGATCGACGCCTATGATTGTCGTCGCACCCATCGCTCGCGCCATGAGAATCGTAAATAATCCTATCGTACCGCAACCGAAAACCGCCAGCGTCCGGCCACGCAGGTCCACCCGACTGCAGGCATGGACGGCATTGCCCAAGGGTTCTTGGATGGCGGCAACTTCGGGACGTATTTCATCCAGATTCGTTCTCCACAGTTCTTTGGCTGGGAGTTTTACATAGTCTGCAAAACAGCCATCGGTAGAAATACCAATGATAAGGTGGTTGGAACAGACGTGCGCGTCGCCGATCTTGCATTGATGACATTGCCCACAAAAAATATGTGACTCGGTGGAGACTAG
>CAZVZT010000219.1:0-2287 GCA_964631515.1 uncultured Nitrospinaceae bacterium | reverse complement strand
AAATATATTTGCGATGTTTCTCGCAGCAGGGGGGGATCTATGAGAAGCAATGGCTAAGACGCGCCAAGATCAAACTAATAAACGGCAGGGGAACTGGGTAGCGTGCTACCTTTCCGCATCACATCCTAAAAACTATTTCTTTAAAATTTTGGCGTCGCAGGCGACATATTTAATTTGTTTAAGTGGAATCGCTAAAATCTCTTCTGCGGTTGTTATTTCAAACAATTCCAGGTCATCACTGAATCCGTGCTTTTCTGTATTCTCCAGCACCAATTCCTCATTGTCCACAAACACCACTTTTAACCTGTACTGCATAGCATCTCCTTTTCCTTCAGTCTCGCCCTGAGAGCCCCTCCTAATTCGGAAGTGGTACTGCTTCGAATTTTTTATGCAGGGGATCCTCTAGATAATCTTCCACGTAGTTTTTAACGTAGCCTTTCTCATACAGCTTCTTGTTAGAAAGATCAGAATTTACCTTGCGCAGAACCTTGAATCGGGTGCGGGGAAACCGCGCCTGAAACTCGGAAAAATAGGTTCCCGCAATATCCTTCTCCTCGGCGCATGACCCTTCTAAAACCACCTTGGGCAGATATACCTTAGATTCATGAGTCAGCCTTCGAGCAATGTCATCAAACGTCAGCAAAGTGGTGCAATTGGAATCCCCGCCAAGGGTATGGTTGGGCACGTAAAGGAACCGAGCCCGGTTTCGACGAAATAATTTCAGGACACGGTAAACGTTTCCAGCCATAACTACCGTGTCCTTTTTATCCAGTTCACATGCATCAAACGTTTTGATGATTTTTTTCCGGTTTAAAAAAGCGGTGATATCTGATTCCGTATGGATCATGCATGTATTTGGGAGGTTGGCATCGTAGATCTTCCTGGCTTCTCGTGAAAGAAATTTTTTACCCTGCCGCATGAGCGCAGTGGTTTCGGGGTCGATGTACTTCAAGGGAGTGAGACACCCCATCCAAAGCAGACATTTCTTATTAATCTTTGAAATCCGAATCGCATCCGCGGACATGGTGTCGGGACCGAACGAATAAAAATTAGCTGATGTCACAGCGGGGCCATCCAGGATTCTGAGAACCTGATCCACGGTTGGAGCGTGTGGCATCATGCGTTGCCTAACCGCTCCCATATTGATCACTGAAAGCTCGTAATTGATCCTACCGGGATACTTTTCCGCTAGGCGATTGATCCGGTCGGGCGGGGTGTAGCCCACGGTAAACAGGATGATATTTTTGTCGGTCACATCCAAAAATTCTTCCAACCAGTCCATCGCTCGGGGGTGCAGAAACAAATCTGTCCATTCCATGTATTCATTCCCGCCGATGACCCAGTTCTCCTTATCGCGTGTGGGATAGGACTGAATTTCCTTCAAGATAAAATCCCAGTGCTCCTGGGTTGTCAGTGGAGTGTCAAAGGTTTTACGGTAACTGTGGTCCTTTTCATAGCAGAAGGTGCATTTGACCGGACAGGTTTTTCCCAGGCTTAAAGGGATCTTTCTTTCCCTCATCTCTCGCCGAAAAATTTCATACAAAAATTCTTTATCCAAAGATATGCCTCCCCGCGTCATGAGGATTACTCATTCCGTGCCCACTCGTCAAACATCTCTTCTAGCTTCTCATTCATCGGAACCTCCGCCCTTTGCTCTTCGGTCAGTTCTTGGGCCATTTCGCTTAAATGAACGGCGGCGCATCCCATATAAGCGATGCTTTCCTGCTCTAGCTTGAATCCCCCCCGTGTCAATTTCTTCTCAAGCTCCTCCAAGTGACCCTCTTCCAAGGGGCTGACCATCGTTGCTTTCTTAAAAGCTTCAATGGCACCATCAAAATCTTTTTTTTCATGCAGGTTCATGCCGTCCTGAAGAATTTTCTGAGTTTCTCGGACTTCTTCCACAGTTGCCAGTTCTTTAGCCATAAAATTTTAGTCCCAACAAGGTTAAAAAATGTCAAACAACATTCAAACTCAACGGGCACAAACTTTTTTCCTAGGGAAAAGGCCCTCCACGCCCGAAAGTCGCCAGCAAAAAAAGAGCAGAGGCCATCACTTGAAAGCGGCTTTCGACCTCACTAGGAGGCTCTATTTATCACCTCTCCCGTGAGAGTTGTCAAGATGCCAAAACCACAACAGCAAAGGAAGCTTAAGATTTTATTTGGAGGTTACCCTCAACGCAAGCGGGTAAATTTAACAGAATGGGGGTGAGGAAACGTGGCCTGAGTAGGCAAAGGAATTGACCCCGGAGGCACGGGACAGCATCCATTCAGTACTCGGCGGTACCGCC
>CAZVZT010000218.1:0-2303 GCA_964631515.1 uncultured Nitrospinaceae bacterium | reverse complement strand
GCTCTGGCCCAACTTTATTTAACGGTGAAGCAGCCGGAGAGGGCGGTGGAAGTACTGGAGTCCGTTCTTGAATGGCATCCCGGGGACAGCGAGGTGAGTCTCTACATGGGGCTGGCATTTGCTTTTAAGAATGATCTTGGTCGGGCGATCCGGGAATTCGAAAATGCTCTTCAACTGGATCCTGACTATGATTTACCTCACTATTTTCTCGGGGTGCAGTATCGTAAGTCACGGCCAGCCCTTGCAAGAAAGCATCTGAGCCAGTTTTTGGATTTGTCAGCGGCGAAACCGGAGCACAAAAGTAAAGTAGCAAAAGCGGAACAGTTATTGCGGCAACTCTGACCCAGAAACCGTGGGAAGTCGATTTGTCGTTTTCTTTGATTGTCAATACTACTCTTGAGAGTGATTATGCCTCGAAAAATAAAATGGCTGTGGGTGGTCTGTATCTTGGTTATCTTTTTCGGGTTCATCTACTTGTCTATCAAGGCGGAGATGGAAAAGGCCAGAAAATATGAGGAAGCCAAGGCCTCCCAAGCGGTTCGTGAGGCGCCGGCCACGGTTGAATCGAAACCGAGATATGAGGGGGAAACATTCAAGGTCGATCCTCTCAGGGAAATTAGGGAACTCAATGCGCTAGGCCAATACAACGAGGCGATCGAAATGGCGGAAGGAGTTGCTGCACTTAACCCGGACCACCCCAAAGTTTACACCTGGTGGGGGATTTCCCTGGTCAAGGGTGGAAAAAGGAAAGAGGCCATCGAAAAATTTGTAAAAGCCGCGGAACTTGATGAGACGTATTCAAAAACGTTCCTCTACTGGGGACTCACTCTCGCTATGGACGGGAAGGCGGAAGAAGCGATTGTGAAATATAGGAAAGTTATCGAACTGGAGCCGGAAAACAGCAACGCGTACGCATACTGGGGGGCCGCGCTGGGGCAGTTGAACCGGGATAGGCAGGCTGTAGAGAAACTGGAACGGGCGTTGGAACTTCACCCGAACAACTCCAATGTTTTTAGTGTGTTAGTTGACTCACTCTATCATCTGAAGAGGTACCGTGAAGCTTGGAGTGTGGTTGGGCGGGCGCGGAAGGCCAAAGTGTCCATTCCCGAGGAATCATTGAACCGGCTCTCTGAGGCTTTTCCAGAGCCGGTAGGGAATTGATTTTTTTCAATAGTTTATGATAGAGTGCCGGTGGTCAAACTAGCGGTGATACGAAATAGGAGGCTGGTGATGGTGCCTACTATGATCCGGAGGGGACTCTGGCTGGTCCTGTTTATGTCGATTCAATGGGGTGTGGTTCCCATGGTTTCGGCGGATATTGGTTGGTCTAACGCAGCGCAGGTTCTTCGGGATGTTGGTGGTGAAAGAGGAACCATGGATGAGTTGTTCCCCACCACTGATGTAGCCATCACGCTGGAAAAGAAGATCCCCTCTGCGTCGGTCCCGACGCAATCCCTACAGACCGGTTTAGAAGAAATTGGCGAGACCGCGGACAGCACCAGCTTCAGGTCCGGACACAGAACGGAAGCCTATGAGGATCTGGAGGATCCGTTTGCTTCCAAGGAGGAAATCCCGGAGCTTAGCGATCCTTTTGAAGGCTACAACCGGTTTATGTTCAGCTTCAATGATGGCTTGTACGAACATGTCATGGATCCGGTCGCCCGTGGATATCGCGATTTTCTGCATGTGGAAATCCGTATCGCAATCCGCAACGCGTTCTCTAATGTGATGTCTCCTATAAAATTTGCCAGTAGCCTGCTTCAGGGAGACTTAGAAAAATCAGGTCGTGTGCTGGGCCGGCTCGTCATCAACTCAACCATTGGGCTTGGCGGGTTGTTCGACGTTGCTGATAAGGGGTTTGGCATAAAGAGCGTTAATGAGGATTTTGATCAGGCTCTTGGTTCCCATGGTATTCCTACCGGGCCTTATGTTGTGTTGCCCCTGCTGGGGCCTTCCACGCTGCGTAATATGGTTGGTCGCTTCGCCGACTCGTTCTTGGATCCAACGGTTGTTTTCTCTCCTGGATTCGCCGAAAGCGCGGCTATCTCCGTGGGTGATACAATCAACGACACGTCGTTTATCGTAGATGATATTAAGCAACTGGATAAGGACGCTCTTGACAAGTATGAAAGCATCCGTGATTTTTACCACCAATACCGCTTCAAGTTAGTCAACGAATAGCCTTTTTCCCGTCCCCCTCCTGCCGTCTACCTTTTCCCTCCCGAAAATTCTTTTCATAAGCTTTCTTTCTTTGGCTACTGGAAGAAGTTTGCCTTCTGGAAAGACGAGAGTTTTTCCGTGTG
>CAZVZT010000217.1:0-2303 GCA_964631515.1 uncultured Nitrospinaceae bacterium | reverse complement strand
CACGTTTTTCGGGCAGAAATCGAATCGGGATGAAATAGCACGCCTAGCTGAGTTGGGAATCGAGATGGAATTCAAAGGTGAAGCGATAGGAGATAGGCTGGCGGGGAAACAGTTTGTTCTGACCGGGGCGCTGAAGTCCTTCACCCGTGACGAGGCCAAAGAAAAAATTGCCGCGCTCGGCGGGCGTGTCATGTCCACTGTATCGAAGAAGACCGATTATGTGGTTGTTGGCGTCGACCCCGGATCTAAAGCCGACAAGGCGAAAACACTCGACATCCCGCGTGTTACCGAAGGTGAATTTAAAAAAATGGTAGAAAAATAGGATTCGTCGTAAGGGCGAGAAGAAATCTTTGTAAAAATTATAGCGGTACTTTTCTCGATGTTCTTTGCGTCTTTGCGATGCTCCTTCCGTACGCGCCTCTTGTTCCCCCTGGGGTTTCTGTGGCGTTAAAAAGAGATTTAGGTTTTTAGTTGTTCAGGTATCCCAAGAATGCGTTAACCAGCTCAGAGTTTTCTCTGCATTCTCTCCCCGGTGGCAGTTTTTCTGCGTGATCTATTGTAAAGCTTTTAGGCTCTGGATTGAGGGGGGCGACGCGAATGGGAAGATGGTCGGCGTCCGCGGCTGGGGGGTCGTTTGCCGCCGCTGCGTTTCGGGCTGGGTTTGCGCCCGCCAGTTTTTGCCGGGGGGCGGCTTCGCCTGCGTGGAGGAGGTGGCCCGCCTTCTTTCGCCGAAAGAAACAGTTCTTCTTCCGCCCATTCCACTGGAATCTTGTGTTTCAGGTATTTCTCGACGCGCTCCAGGTGGAGTGCGTAGTTCTCACAACATAGGGTGATGGCCGTTCCTTCCGCGCCGGCACGTGCGGTACGTCCGATGCGGTGCACGTAGTCTTCCGGATCTTGTGGAACATCGTAATTGATAACGTGGCTGATGTTGTCCACATGAATTCCACGCGATGCGACGTCAGTGGCAATAAGAATATCGATTTTTCCTATCTTAAAATCCTCTAGCACTCGGATGCGCTTTTTCTGATGTAGGTCGCCGCTGATCTGCGCAGCATTGTAGTCGTTATGTTGTAGGAGCGCTTCCAGCCTCTCCGCCCACATCTTGGTGTTGCAAAAGATCAGCACTTTCTCGCCTGCTTCCTGCTTGAGAAGCCCGAGTAGTAAATTGAATTTCTCATGTAGCCCGACGTGGTAAAGCTGTTGAGTGACTTCGTCGACCACTGTTTTTTCCGGTTCGATCATCACTTTTTCCGGATTGTTCATATGCTCGTAGCACAGTTCCATGACCCGAAAATTGAGTGTTGCTGAAAACAGCATTGACAGCCGTTTGTTGTAGGGGGAACAGTTCCTGAACAGGTAACGCAGGTCGGAAATGAATCCCATGTCGAACATGCGGTCAGCTTCGTCCACGACGAGGACTTCCACTCCCTTTAGGCTGAAGAATTTTTGTTTATAATAATCTATGATGCGCCCGGGGGTGACAATGAGAACATCGCATCCCTCCTTGATCTGGTTGCGTTGCTTCTCATAATCCATTCCGCCGTAGATACAGACGATGCGGAAATTGCAGTGTCCGCCCAGGAGCCGCGCATCGATTTCGATCTGCCGCGCCAGCTCACGTGTGGGGGCGATGACGAGGGCGCGCGGCGCTGCCCAACCCTTCTTGTGAGCTTTGGGTTTTGGGTTCTTGAGTAGGCGGGTAAACAGGGTGATCAGGAAGGCGGCGGTTTTACCGGTGCCGGTCTGAGCCTGACCCGCCACGTCTTTTCCGGCAAGAGATATGGGCAGAGTCTTTTCCTGAATGGGCATGCAGTACTTGAAATCCGCATCCCGGATACCTTTTAAAACTGGTTCGGGTATGGGGAGAGATTCGAAGGTGATCTGATCCAATGAGTGCTCCGCGTCGTGAGAGGAGGAGTATTGAGGTTCCGCTGGGGACAAAGCGTCAGGTAGGCGTTTTCAATACAACAGAGTAAATTCGTCGAATAATGCGGCATTATAGTGAGTCTCTTGGTTATTGCAACCGGAATCTCATTTTTCTTGACAATTTATGTTAGAGAATGATTCAATACCGCCTTCATTTATAACCGGTTGCGCAAGCTATTACTGATCTCCACCGGTTCCTTGTCCTTCCCGGAAAAGAAACGGCTACTTACCTGTAAGTTTGGTTTTATCTATCAGAGCTTGGAGCCGGGTCAACGAAAAAGTGGATTGCGGATTTTTACAATTGACTGAAAAATAAATGTAAAGAGGCCCGTTTTGATTAAACACGATGTGATTATTGTTGGTTCGGGTCTGGC
>CAZVZT010000216.1:0-2321 GCA_964631515.1 uncultured Nitrospinaceae bacterium | reverse complement strand
ACCAGGGGAATACCCACGAATTCCCCGTCGTCGAAGGCAGTCTCGGTGAAAAAGCGGTAGACATCGGCAGTCTGCGGTCGCAGACGGGGCTCATTACCTTTGATCCTGGATATGCAAATACGGGATCCTGCAAAAGCGCTATCACCTTCCTTGACGGTGAAAAAGGGATTCTCCTCTACCGAGGCATCCCTATCGAGCAACTGGCGGAAAAAAGTTCTTTTATCGAAACCGCCTATCTCCTCATTTACGGCGAACTGCCTTCCCAGAAGCAACTCGACGAGTTCAGTTATCATATCACTCACCACTCAATGGTTCACGAATCGATTAAGAATTTTTATGACGGGTTCCCAAACAATCCGCATCCGATGGCCGTGGCGAGCGCTGTAGTAGGCTCTCTCGCGACATTTTACCAGAATGAACTGGACGTGCGCGACGAACGGGAGATTGAGATCACCATCCACCGCCTCCTGGCCAAGCTGCCAACGATCGCCGCTTACAGTTATAAAAAATCCATCGGACAACCCCTTCTCTATCCCGACAACTCGCTTGGGTACTCTGCAAACTTTCTGAAAATGATGTTTGGAACTCCCTGCGAAGACTACGAGGTAGACCCCGTTGCCGAGAAAGCCTTGGAGGTGCTGCTGATCCTTCACGCTGATCACGAGCAGAACTGCTCAACGAGTACCGCACGCCTGGTCGGCAGTTCCATGTGCAACCTTTTCGCGTCGGTGTCGGCGGCCATTTATGCGCTATGGGGACCACTGCACGGAGGCGCCAACCAGGCGGTCATCGAAATGCTTCAAGGAATATACGACGATGGGGGTGATGTGCGTAAATATATCCAGAAAGCCAAGGACTCCGAAGATTCTTTTCGCCTCATGGGGTTTGGGCACCGGGTATACAAAAATTTCGACCCCAGATCAAAAATTATCAAAACCATGGCTCATAAACTTCTGGAAACATCTACGACTCAAGAGCCGCTTCTGGAGGTGGCGCTGGAACTGGAGGAAGCTGCCCTCAAAGAAAATTATTTTGTCGAGAAAAAACTCTACCCCAACGTGGACTTTTATTCCGGCCTTATCTACAAGGCCCTAAATATTCCTGTCAACATGTTCCCGGTGATGTTCGCCATGGGGCGCCTGCCGGGGTGGATCGCCCAGTGGAAGGAGTTGCAGGAAGACGAAAACTTCAGGATCGGCCGGCCCCGACAGATCTATATTGGGGCGAAGACCAGGGACTATACTTCAATCGAGAAAAGATAAAAAAGATGAGATTCAGGCGGGCTCAATGGTGCACTTGAGGGGGAATTGTTCCAGTGCGGCGGCGGAATGAACTTGCTCGACCTTGAACTCGGCCTGCTCCAGTGGCAGGGTCACTACGTGGGCCGCTCCCTTATAGTGTACCTCGTACATTAATTCTTCAGCAGCCGAAAAATCCTTGCGAAAAAGATTCACAAGAATGCGAATGACAAACTCCATTGTGGTCACATCATCATTCCACATGATCACCTTATAAAGAGGCAGGTACGCTTGTCGTGTGGTTGCCTCTCCTTCTGTTTCTTGTTCTGTCCCGGGAAGGCCCGGTAATGTTTCCGTGCTCATAACAACGCCATCTAGGTAAGGACTTGAGTTCGATCCAAAATACGCAAAAGGGACTGACTCTAGACCTCCGCTTTCGCTATTCGTAGCTATATTAAAAGATAGGAGAGGACGATTTCAACTTTTTTGACCCTGAACACGGTCCGAGCCATGGGTTTCAAACCACTGAAACTAAGCCCTATTCTAGCCATCCTGCTGGCGGGGGCACTTTTTTTCTCCCTCTTTCTGCGGGATGGGCATTCATTTCCTTCTGAGCCTACCAACCTGCCGCTTGGGGAGTATGCCGCATTCCAACCTGACGGCGATATTCGACGCTTCATTGGCGAAACACTTCATATCGACATCAGCTTCCTCTGGTTCGAAAATGCCGCAACGGCCCGGGTCAGACTCTATGAACAAGACGGGGTGATTTACTCTACCCTAGAAGCGGAAACGAGCGGATTTGTCGGTTTTCTCACCGACTATCGCAAACATTATTACAAGGCCACCTTCGATATTATGGACAACGGGAAACGCGTACGCTCAAGAAAGTTTGAGCGCAAGGTCATCATAGGCGGTCAGGAAGAGCAAACCCGTAACATTTTCGATTACGACACACACACTCACTGGTGGTACAGAGAAATCGACGGTGAACAAGTTGAACACGGTGCGCCGCGAGTTACTCTAGCAGCAGTAGGTCCAATTATGACCCGTATTGCAGGTGAGGTTGCTGACGGTCTGATT
>CAZVZT010000215.1:0-2332 GCA_964631515.1 uncultured Nitrospinaceae bacterium | reverse complement strand
TAAAAAAAGCCAACATCGAACTGGATCGTAAAGTTCTCTCTGACCTCGCCATCCATAACGCAGATTCGTTTCGGACCCTGACTCAGACCGTCCGCTCTCAATTAGGCACGGCTTGAGTGGGGCAGCTGGGACAAGTTCCTGGCCTTCTCGCACCCCCATCTCCCCCCCCCCTCCCATATGATCGAGAAACTGGAGCAGCACCGGGAAGATTTCAATGCACGTATCACGGTGATATCCGCTTTGCGGGAACTCAAGCAGTTGCGGACCGATTTTCTGGGGAAAAAGGGCTGTGTTTCGCTGATGCTCAAGGAAATGCGCTCTCTACCCGCCGAAGAAAAACCCCAGGCAGGGAAACATATCAATGAATTCAAAGAGAACGTCGAATCGCTCTTGCAGGCAAAAACTCTGGAGCTGGAAGAGAAATCAGATCAGGCATCGGTAACTGCCGACGGATTCGATACCACCTTGCCCGGACGGGGAGAGTCTCCCGGATCCGTTCACCCCGTCACTCAGGTTATGGATGAAATCATATCCATCTTTTTCAGTTTAGGATTCAGCGTTGAAGAAGGCCCAGAAATCGAAACCGACTATTACAATTTCGAAGCGCTCAATATTCCGAAGGATCATCCGGCGCGGGATATGCAGGACACGTTCTACATTAATGAGGACATTGTTTTACGTACCCACACTTCACCGGTTCAGATTCGTGTTATGGAGAAACAACCGCCTCCGTTAAGGATCATAGCGCCGGGTCGGGTGTTTCGGTGCGATTCCGACATATCACACACCCCCATGTTTCACCAGATTGAAGGGCTGATGGTGGATGAAAACGTTTCCTTCGGTGACCTTAAGGGAGTGATGGATATTTTCCTGCACGAGGTCTTCGGCAAACAAACCCGCCTGCGGTTCCGCCCCAGTTTCTTTCCCTTCACCTGTCCGAGTGCGGAGGTGGATATCGAATGCGTCATGTGTTCCGGCAAAGGGTGCCGGGTGTGCTCGAGCACCGGATGGTTGGAGATCCTCGGGTGCGGCATGGTCGATCCGGCCGTGTTTAAGTTTGTCGATTACGATTCCGAGAAGTGGACTGGATTCGCGTTTGGGCTAGGAATCGAGCGCATTGCTATGCTCAAATACGGGATCAACGACATCCGGCTCTTCTTCGAAAATGACCTTCGCTTTCTGAAACAATTCTAGATTTATTCTTTTCTTCCCACTAGGGACCGCACTCTCTTAGGAACCTGAGACCAAGTAGGGTAAAAAGGCTGTTAGTCCGGACGCTGGGCTTTACGCACAATATCTGTGTCGAAATAGTTGACCGACATTCCGGCATCAAGGACAATGCCTTGAGCATTGATGCCGCTGGAACGCTCGCTCAAGAGAAACACAGCGGCATTGGCCACCTCCTCGGTCGTCAGGGCTTTCTTGCGGAGAGTGAGTTCCTCGGCGTGGAGGTAGGAATCGATGTAACTCGGAATGCCTGCAGAAGCGGAGGTTTTGAGAAGCCCGGCATTAACTGAGTTGAACCGCACTTTGGAAAACGCGCTGAACGATTTCGCTAAGAAACATAATGACGAATCCAGGGCAGCTTTGGCCGGAGCCATATAGCCGTAGTTTTCCGCTGCCATGCGCGTCGTAGAAATCGACACGGTCACCACCGACGCAGACGAGTCAAACATACTTTTAAATGCGTCGGCCAAGCGAATCAGCGAGTAGCAGGTAATATCTATCGATTGCAGAAAATCTTTCTTTGATGTCTCATGAAACGGTTTTAGTCCATCAGCATAATTGGCAAATGCTATGGAATGCACAAGTCCATGCAGCGTTTCGACATCGCCCGCAAGCTGTTTTTGAAGCTTGTCAATTTCCTCTTCGCGTTCCACGTCGCACACGTAAACCGGTGCCGGCGTAAGCAGTTTCTCAACTGAATTTTTCCGTTCTTTCGACCGCACGCTGTACAGAACGTTAGCACCTTCCTCAACAAGAACCTTTCCTACATGGTAGGCCACGCTTTTTTTGTTGGCTACCCCTGTGATGAGGATGTTTTTATCCTTCAGGCTTAGAAAACTCATGCTGTCTTCGCTACTAACATCGCGGTAAACTCTACAGTAAGGGCAGTTTTTTCGCCAACTTTAACTTTACCTACCATATAGGCGGCTTGTCCGACAATTTCTTTTAATTTTACCTCTACCTCCATAAGATCGCCTGGTAAAACTACCCGTTTAAGTTTAACATTTGAAATTCTCGTAATAAGTGGAATACGTTCGTCGTCCGAAGGACCCCCCTCCCGCTTGCTCATAAGGATCGAACTGGATTGAAAAACCGATTCGCAAAT
>CAZVZT010000214.1:0-2340 GCA_964631515.1 uncultured Nitrospinaceae bacterium | reverse complement strand
AGTGTTTTGATGATTGATCAAAATCTACTGATCCTTGCGGCGCTGATCGGGTTCGTGGCAGGACTCGCCTCGACCTTTTTTCGCTGGATGATCCATTTTTTTAACTCGGTTTTCTCAACCGATGGGTTGTCTATCGTGGGGGTCTCCCCCGAGATGTATCCATTCCTACTTCCGCTGATGCCCATGCTTGGCGGGTGCGTGATCGGAGCCATCTGCAAATTTTTCCCGAATGCGGTATCGGAAAACGGGGTCCACAAGGTCATGTACGCCGTTGCATTGAATGACGGGAAAGTGCGCAAGCGTACGATTGCCTCATGTGCTGTCACCTCTTCGGTCACGATCGGATCGGGCGGTTCTGCCGGAAGGGAAGGCCCAACTGTCCAGATCGGCGCTGCGATAGGCTCTGCCTTCGGACAGCTGCTCCGCGTTTCTGCGGAACGGATGCGCGTACTAGTAGGATGTGGGGCGGCGGCTGGCATCGCTGCCTCATTCAACGCCCCACTTGCGGGGGTTCTATTTGCCCTCGAAATCATCCTCGGAGATTTTGCAATCCACACCTTCAGCCCTATCATCATCGCCTCAGTCATTGGCACCGTCACTGGGCGCGCCCTGGAAGGCAACGAGGTTACGTTCAACGTGCCGATGCATGAACTAGTGAGCCCCTTAGAAATTGTTTTTTACCTAGGGCTTGGAGTGTTGGCCGGGGTCACGGCCCGCCTGTTCACATTCACTTATTTTTATGTCCAGCAAACGTTCGAAGAAAAACTCGATATTCCTCAATACTTCAAACCTGCACTTGGCGGATTCATCGTCGGTATGATTTCTATTTTCCTGCCGCAGATTCTGGGAAATGGGTACGAGTTCATGGAACAGACACTGGCCGGACAAATGTTCTGGGGCATGGCGTTTCTTCTAGTCTTCATGAAAATCATGTGCACCTCCATTACCCTGGGTTCTGGAGGAATGGGCGGCGTGTTTGCCCCGTCCCTATTTATCGGCTCGATGCTCGGCGCCGTATTTGGATCGGGTGTACATTGGGTCTTTCCTGCACTCACCGCATCACCGGAAACGTATGCGGTGGTCGCTATGGGCGCTGTAGCCGGCGCTGTCATGCAGGCACCGCTAACCAACATCCTCATGCTATTCGAACTGACCAACGACTACACCCTGATTCTGCCAATCATGGTCTCCTGCATCGTTTCCGCTTACACGTTTCAGAGTTTTACAAAAAATTCCATCTACGTTCAGTACCTACTGAACAAAGGAGTCAATATCCGTCATGGGCGAGAGATGTCTATCCTGAACTCCATCAAGGTGAAAGACGTCATGAGTTCCGAATTTACCACCATCGCTCAGGAAATGCCTTTCCGAAAAATTCTAGAGACCATCGCCTACTCAAAGAACCTCTACTTTCCTGTCCTCGACAGCAAAGGAGACATGACGGGCATTCTTTCGTTCTCTGACATCCGCGAAATGATGTTTGATGAGGAGTTGGGCGACCTCATCGTCGCGGGGGAACTTGCCACACAAAAGGTACTTGCACTGATGCCAGAGCAGAACCTGAACGAGGCAATGGAAATATTTGCCCAGCTGGATGTGGAACAACTTCCTGTCGTGCGCAGCGACGACCGGGTAAAGGTCATCGGCATGGTCACCCGTGGCGACGTGTTATCCTCTTACAACCGCGAAATTCTTGTTTCCGGATTCGATCGCTGACCCGCCACATGCATTTTAGACCAACACACAACTTCTTCCGCTGTCTTGCTACCCTCATTTTATTTCATCTCCTACTAGTTTCCTGTGGGAAGAAGGAGCCTGCACTCATTAAGCGCACTCAGTTCCTTATGGGAACGCTGGTGGAAGTGACCGTCCGCACACCGGATGCCGCACTTGCACAAAAAGCCATCGATCTCGCTTTCGACGAAATAGCACGGGTGGAACAACTGATGAGTACGCATCTTCCCGACTCAGAGGTATCCAAGATCAACAAGGAGGCGGGTGCAGACGAGCCGGTCCCCGTTTCTTCTGAGGTCATGGAATCCGTTCGACGCGGAATCCACTGGGCGGAGCTTACCCAAGGCGCGATAGACATCACGATCGGTCCCGCCACCGCTTTGTGGAATTTTGAGGACGAAGCACCCTCTCCTCCCGAACCTGATGTGTTAGGGGAAGCGGCAAAGTTGATCAATTACAAAGATATTTCGGTCGGGGAGAAAACTTTAAGACTGAATCGAAAAGGCATGTCACTCCATCTCGGAGCCATGGGAAAAGGATTCGCCGTGGATCGTGCCGTTACTGTTCTGAAAAGTTCCGGAATTAAAAACGGGCTCGTTAATGCAG
>CAZVZT010000213.1:0-2344 GCA_964631515.1 uncultured Nitrospinaceae bacterium | reverse complement strand
TCCTGGTAGCGTTCATTGTTCTTTTTCACGCTCTGATATGCGAAGGTTCCCACCGCCTTGAGGTTTCTCTGCAGCGACATCCAGTCAAATATCCGGAAAAAATCTTCACGATCCGCTTCCCATCCCCCTTCTTTTTCCCTAAGGCAAATGTATAGATCAACCAGTTCATCACGCAGCGCATCATCGATTTGTAGGTAGGAATCCTTGAGTAGTGAAACCAAGTCGTACTGGCAGGGGCCCTGCCTAGCATCCTGGAAATCGAGAAGGACCAACCGGCCACCGTCGACCATGAGGTTACGGGAGTGATAATCCCTGTGCGTAAAGCAAAGATCCTCTGCTGCTAGTGTCTCGCAAAGAGGGAGAAACGCTGCACGCACTTCACGCTTCACAGACTCTTCAAGCGGTGATCCGCACAACGCCTCCACATAATGCTCCAGCATGAAATCAAATTCCCACATCAGCTTTTCCACATCGAACTGAAGGTGATAGGCAGGGCACTCCGGACTCAGCGCGCGAGTGGCACGGACCTGCATTTGAACCAGAAGCTCTACCGCTCGTCGATAAAACTGGGTTCGCTCCTCCGGGCATTCGCAAAGATGGTCTTCCAGTGTATGCGTTCCACAATCCTCAAGAAATAACAGGCCGTTTTCGACGTCGTAATGATAGAGGTCCGGCACAGGAAGATCGAGTCCTTGCAGAAATTTCAGGATGCGTGTGAAATCCGTTTCCGGGTCGGGAACCGCCTCCTGAAGTTGCATGACAATGACCGACCCACGAACCTCAGGCTTCGCCCCCTTCTGGAAGGTAGTGCGGAAATAGGTTCGGTTGGAGGCATCCCCCTGAAGCGCCTGGCACTCCACCTCGCCCACCGGACAGCAGAGCGCCCTTTCCAAGGTCGCTGACAGGTAGGACGGACCGAACCGGGCTCCTGGAAAATTATCTTCGGAAGTGATCGACACCCTCATGACCCCTTTCTACCGTTAAAAATAAATCCATATTGATTTTTTAACCATCTTAAGTAAACTTTTGAGCCTAATGAATATTATCTGGAGAATATAATGCCGAAACCGAGTCATCACATTTTTGTTTGTACCAACCAGAGACCGCCAGGACATCCCAGGGGATCCTGCGGCGAACTCAACGCCATGAACGTCATGGAGCGAATGGGCATGGCCATTGAAACCAAAGGACTTTTTGGTCAAGTCCTACTCACTAACGCGTCATGCATGGGGCCGTGTTCGGTGGGTCCTGTCGTCGTCGTTTACCCTGACGGCGTCTGGTACAACAAAGTAACACCTGAAGACATTGACGAAATCCTGGACCAGCACATCGGTCAGGGCAAGAAAGTTGAGCGCCTGGAAATGCCGGAAGAGCTCTGGGGATAATTTCGTACCCCAAAGAATATGGAGGTCAAAAGGCAGCTATTTCATTAAAGTCGCCTTTTGGCCTCCTCCCGTTTCCGGGTCGGATAAATTCATTTTCCAGCCTCATGGCCTTCCACCTGGCTTAAAATCCGAGACCAAAGCTCCTTCTTCCCCCGGCCACTTTTGCTGGAATAAAGGATCGCCCCCCCTTCTCGTTCACCGAAAAAGGTTCCATTGATCTTTCGAACCTGCTTACTGATTTCCGATTGGGACAGCTTGTCGGCCTTGGTCGCCACCATAATATATTCCACATCACACGCGTGAAGCCAGTGTTGCAGGTCGATATCTAAAGGAGACGGGCTTCTCCTCACGTCGACAATCAACACAACCGCCACCAGCGACTTTCGTTTTAAAAGATAGCTCTCGATCATTTTTTTCCAGCGATTGCGTACCGGCGCCGGAACCTTGGCGAACCCGTACCCAGGTAAATCAGCGAAGATCAAATCATCGTTCACTTTGAAAAAATTAATCTCCTGCGTCTTGCCGGGCGTTTGGCTGGTCTTGACCAGCTTCTTCCGGTTGAGAAGCGAATTGATAAGAGACGATTTCCCAACGTTGGACCGACCCACAAAGGCCAATTCGGGATACAGAGGCGTTGGATACTGCCTGGACGATACCGCGCCAGTCATGAATTCTGCGGAAATGATTTTCATAACCTGGTTTGCTAATTGCACCTCAGAATGGCAAAGGAAAGGAAAAATCTATTTCCTTTTAAAGGCTTGGCCCACAGGATAAGACTAGGAAGATTTTGGCTTTTCCTCAGGACCAACATCTAACAAAAAAAACGTGGCTTTTTGTGCAGAGTAGACGGTTTTACGACCCAAACTTATTGATCACCAGGCCAGAAAGGAGCTTGGGGTAAAAGAATGTGGCCTTCTGCGGCAGGCGAATTCCATTTTCAGCAAGTTCTCGCACCTGAT
>CAZVZT010000212.1:0-2345 GCA_964631515.1 uncultured Nitrospinaceae bacterium | reverse complement strand
TCAAAAAAGAGTTGATGAAGGAGAAGGAAAAGGCGGCCCAGGAGCTTGCCGAAGGGGAAGAGGGGGAAGAGGATCTTCGTGAAGTTGACTATCTTCAAAAACTCATCACCCTCGCTGTTAAGTTCGATCATCATGTTGGAATGTTTTTGATGCCCGCTTACATCGACTGTGGTTTGAAGTATGATCACAAGTTGGCTGAAAGTTACCTGGCCCACGTCACGACCATTGAAACGTTTCTCCGGTTGTTGGAAAAAGTGGATGGGGTGACCCGCGAGCAGGTTACAAAGGACTGCATCATCAAACTGCGAAACGTTATTCAGCAAATTCACAAGAACCTGGTCCAACCGCTTTACCGCGAGGTGGGGCTTATGAAGAAGAAGCCCAAGTCGGAAAGTCTGGAAAACTTTACGAGCAACTGGAACGAGCGGCTTGAGGACTTCCAGAAAGCGTGCGATTTCGAGTATCAGGTTCTCGATGTTAAAGCTTTTATGGTGAAGTAGGTGAGACTTGCCGTTAGGGTCTTGGATGAGGTGAGATTTTTTACGGGCCAGATCTCATAGCTGCCACAAGATAAGAAAGTTAAAATTGAGAATGCCCCCTAAGGGGGGTCGATCGAAGAGCCCCGCTTGCGGGGCCTTTTCAATTTCTGACCGGTTATACCGGTTGCCCGGAGCCCGAAGGTCCTGTGTTAGGTCTTTTGCACGGCCCGATTTTTTGAGATTGGAGAATTTTTTGATGGCTGAAGAAAACGACATGGGAGACGCGGAGCAGGAAGCGGGGGGAACTTCGGTGGTGGAATTGGACGCCCGGGAAGTTCGCCCGGAAGAGGCACCGGAAAAACTGCTGGTCGACCACAGCAAACTCTACGTCTGGGTTGCCGATGCGGGCAATGACCGCATTCAGAAGTTCGATGGAAACGGACGGTTCCTATCCCAGTTCGGAAGGTCAGGTGGAACCCGCCCGCCTTACAATCCGGGCGAACTCAAGACCCCGAGTGGGGTTACCGTGGATTTGGAAGGAAACATCTGGGTGGCTGATACCGGGTGCCACCGTATACAGAAATTTGATGAAGACGGTGATCCCATTCTGGAGTTTGGCTCGGAGGGGTGGGGGCAGGACAAGTTTTATTTTCCCGAAGGTATTATTGCCGAATCCACCGGGACGGTTTTGGTGGCGGATACGTCCAACCACAACATCAAGCGCTACGATGATGACGGCGAGTTCCTCCTTGGATTTGGGTACCCGGGAAACTTTGACGGGTTCCTCAAGTTTCCCACCGGTATCGCTCTCGACAAAGAGGGAAATATTTACGTAGCTGATCGGGATAACCAGCGCATTCAGATTTTTAATGAAGACGGGTTGTTTGTTAGCAAGTTTGGGGCGCACGGTTTTGAGGAAGGACGGTTTAATTTTCCGACAGGGATTGCCGTACGTAATGACGGTACCATCCTCGTTTCGGAAAAGAGTCAGAATCGCATCCAGACCTTTGACCGTGACGGCAAACAGATAGGGTCCATTGGGGGGATGGGAAAAAGGGACGGACAGTTCAATTGTCCCACCTCGCTGGCCCTTGACCCATACGGTTATCTGTTTGTGATCGATACCATCAATCAGCGGATTCAGAAGTTTGATCCGGACCTGAATTTTGTCGCCAAGTGGGGTGTGATCGGAAGCGAACCCGGTCAGTTTAAGGACCCGGCGGGAATCGGGCTGTCTTGGGAAGCGGACTGGGCTCCGCAGGAGGAGTAAAGCTTTTTTGCAACAAGAGGGTATGCGGTGAAACAAGAAACGAAACGGTATAGACGGTTCGGCCTTCGGGGACGCGCGCAGGTTGTGTTTTTTTTCAGCGTCACCCTGCTCCTGAACGGAGTTTCTTTTGCAGGTGATTCCCCCCAGTTGGGCGGTGATTCCTTATTCGAGAATCAGATCCTGTCGATGACCGCTCCCAAACCCGAACTGAAACCTTCCGGCGACCCCCGGTTCAAGGACAACGAGGACGGTACGGTGGTCGACCTGGAAGAAGGGTTGATGTGGAAACAGCAGGACTCTTACCAGGAAAAAAAGCGGTGGATCAACTGGGTGGAAGCTCATGATTATGTTCGTGAGAAAAATGAAAACAAGTTTGCAGGTTATGAAGACTGGAGACTTCCCACCCGGGAGGAACTCCTGTCGTTATACGAAAAGGAGAAAAGCGTTCCCTGGTCCTACTACTGGACGACTAACGAAGTGCATATCGACCCTATCTTCGGGTATACCAGTTGTTGTTTCTGGACCAGCGAAACGTCCAAGGGTAACTACGCGTGGCATGTCAATTTCATTCGTGGTAAGGCCTACCTCAGTATAAG
>CAZVZT010000211.1:0-2359 GCA_964631515.1 uncultured Nitrospinaceae bacterium | reverse complement strand
ATCCCGATGGAGAATCTTGGTTCTCGATTCTTGGTGAATTTGGAGATATCCTTCATCGCTAAGACCTGTACCGCACGAAACCAAAGGTACCTACTTTATATCGAAGGGCTTCTCAGAATGAAGACCAGAAAAAAAACTTTTTTCTATATAGAGGTCCCCCCTAAATTTTAAGGGCTAGGTGGCGAGTGTACCGTCGGGGCATTTGTCTCTTCCAGGTCAGTTTCAGCTATTATCTTCAACCGTTCAATATTACAATGGCGTCGGCCTCTACTCGTCCAGCCCCTGTTTTCTGGATAAACCCGCCGCTGTTAAAGAGGACCACATTATGGCAAAAATAGGCATCGCAGGTGCGACTGGGTATACCGGGGTGGAGCTCCTTCGCCTGCTTGCAAACCACCCCGAAGGTGAAATCACTTTCCTAACCTCAGAGACCTACCAAGGGGAACTCATCTCCACCGTGTTTCCTTCTCTTGGTGGTTTCACCGATATGAAGCTCGTTCCACTGGACTCAGTCTCGGGCGGTGATTGCGACATCCTGTTCCTTGCCTTGCCACACACCACAGCCATGGCAAAACTACCTGACTACCTCAATGGAGATGCGCGGGTGATCGACCTTAGCGCTGATTACCGTTTGAAGGACCCGAAAGTCTTCGAAGAATGGTACGGGGTGAAGCACGCACACCCAGAACTGACCGATGAAGCCGTTTACGGCTTGCCGGAAATTTACCGAGAAAAAATCCAGTCGGCACGACTCGTGGCTAACCCGGGTTGCTATCCCACAAGCGTGGTCCTGGCGTTAGCGCCCCTGATGAATACCGGCTGGGCAGACCTCACTTACATCGTGGCCGATTCTAAATCTGGCGTCTCTGGCGCGGGGCGCAAGCCGTTACTCGGTACCCAGTTCGCCGAATGCAACGAGGGTGTCTCAGCCTACAATCTCGCTACGCATCGCCACACGCCAGAAATTGAGCAGGAACTTTCGGCGCTGGCTGGGAACGAAATACGAGTCACGTTTTCGCCTCACCTCATGCCAATGACGCGAGGTCTATTGAGCACGGTTTACATCAATTTAAAACAGGAAATATCAGTTAAAGATTTCGTGGCGCGTTTCCAAAAATTTTATAAAGACGAACCCTTCGTCCGCGTACTGCAACCTGGGACCTATGCCAATACCCGTTTTGTCGCCTCGTCCAACTTCTGCGATATCGGTGTGCAAGTAGACCGACGTAATCAAAGAGCTATCATCACCAGCGCCATCGATAACCTGGTGAAAGGCGCTTCCGGACAGGCGATACAGAATATGAATCTCATGCTGGGAATCGAAGAGACGACCGGGCTGATATCCCCCGGCATTTTTCCCTAAATAAATAATCATGAAAAAAATAACGACTCGCGGATTTCGAGTCCCCGGATTCAAAGCGTCTGGAATTTCCTGTGGGATAAAAACCCACGGAGATAAAGACCTCGCGCTGATCTATGCAGATTCCCCTTCAACGGCCGCGGGGGTGTTCACCAAAAACGAGGTGGTTTCTCCAACCATCACATTGAACCGCAAAGCACTGAAGGGATCAAAACCCTTTCGTGCCGTTCTGGTAAATAGCGGCAATGCCAACGCCTGCACAGGGCTTCGCGGTATGGAGGATTGCGATGCTCTCATATTCCGGCTTGCCGGGGAACTCTCTATCTCTCCCCAAGAAATCCTGATCGCATCCACGGGCATCATCGGCGTACCCCTGCCTCGTAAAAAAATCCTAGAAGCACTTCCAACATTATCGGAAGAATTATCTGTGAATGGATGGGTCCGGTCTGCCGAGGCAATTATGACGACCGACCTAATCGCTAAGTCGGCTTCCCTTAGTTACAAAACCGGAAAAAATAAGATCACGATCGGTGGTATCGCCAAAGGGTCGGGAATGATCCATCCCAACATGGCGACAATGCTGGCGTTCGTTGTCACCGATGCCGCCATCGATGCTAAAACTCTGGGCCGCGCGCTCAAGGAGGCGAACGAAAAGACCTTCAATCGCATCACGGTGGACGGCGATACCAGCACCAACGACATGGTGCTGGTCCTAGCCAATGGCCGGGCCGAGAACCGGTCCATCCAGTCCGGTTCCCCCGCTTACCACACCTTTGTCGCGAAACTGACCGAGCTGTGCAAGGACCTTGCATACCAGATTGTGCTAGATGGGGAAGGCGCAACCAAGTTCGTCACCATCCGTGTGCAAGGAGCGAAGGCAAAAACCCATGCGACTGCCATTGCGAAATCAGTAGCCACATCATCCCTAGTCAAGACGGCCCTGTTCGGGGAGGATCCCAACTGGGGGCGAATCCTTGCAGCAGTGGGTTATTCAGGAGT
>CAZVZT010000210.1:0-2361 GCA_964631515.1 uncultured Nitrospinaceae bacterium | reverse complement strand
AGTTGAGCGACCTGGCCCTGCTCTGCTCCAACTGCCACCGCATGATCCACGCCGTGAAACAATGGCTCACGATTGAAGAACTGCAGGATCTTGTCCTGGAAACAAGAAGCAAAGACATCTGAAGAAAATTCTGGAACGACATTTCCAAAACGAGAATGAAGCCCCCGGGAATTCAGGTGCGGCATTCCATGAAAACGGCACCGGCAGGAGAGTCTTTAAAAACAAGCAATATGACCCAATCTCTTCGTGCATTGCACGCTATGATGGGGTATTGTGTCCAGCGTTATGCCGCTTTCGAACAACAAGGCGGATCCTTTAAACTTTTATGCAGCAGAAAGAACGGGTACATACCAAATGAAGTGATGGTTGCTCCTACATGATTCCTAGGTTTGCTGAAAACTGATTCCGGTTCCTGACTTCTCTTGCGGAGGCTACGGCTATGGCTGAAAAGTTCACCCACCTGGACACTGGCGACACGGAGACAACAGAATCTTTTTTTTCCAATCGGTTCTTGCGGGCCCGCATGGAAAGCGGGCATCCTTCCAACGAAGGGCTTGATTTGATTTTTGATAAAGATCGGGACCCGGGGTGGCGCGAGCAGCACTGGAAGGAAATCAAGGACAACCAGTTAAAGTACGATGAAGACGTCAATCAGTACATCACCTTAACTCTCTCCGATTTAGTTCACGGCAGGTCACAATCCCTCGCAAACAAATACCTTGTCAGCATGGAAGCAGACGCTGGACAAGTCGCCACCAAACTCGACGAGCGATCGAAAAAGTTTATCGTTTACCGGGTGAACGCGGACTATTTCCTGCTTAACCTGGGACTGCTTCGATCAGACACGAATATTCTCGGTGACGCCTACCTGGATAAAGGTGGATTTTATTATTCATCGGCCGCCTCGAGTTTGAAGGAGGTTTTTGGAGGCCGGTCCTCCCTGTCCGATACGATGGAAAAATTGTCATGCCAGTTTGTGAAGTACGTGAAGATACTCAGGCATATGAAAAACTCGGACAGTAATTTCCTGAGTTTTCATTTCAAATTATCAAAACTGGAAGTGGAAACACTGGAAAGAACCCTGACGGAAGAATCGGCGAAGAAGAAAAACAGTTCGTGAGCCACAAATCCAGTACCTGTTTCCCATAAATGGAGCCCCTGGGTCTCTTGGGCCATGAAAGGGGAGGTGCTTGGGTAGAAAATTAGGGGATGCTGTTTCGGGGTGAACTAATATGGCGTTTTTTATTTTTGTCTTCGTGGTGTTCAGTGCGATTGCAGCTTACGACGCCATCAGCCACGGTTGGGTAGTTGCCCTAAGCCTGTTCGGTTCATCTCTGCTGTCTGCGTTTGCGGGGGCTGGTTTGCGAGGTAGTATCCACTCGGGTGTTAGAGCTACCATTGGAGGCCTTACCATGGCCGGTGTTTTTATGGCTGTTGGTCAGTGGCTCGGCACGAAGTACTCGGTAGGTTTTTATGGAACTCAACTGAATGGACATATGTGGAGCCTGATTGGGTTCGCGATTGGTTTTTTCTGTACATCAAAAAAATTTGCGGGCGGAAAGGCGAACGGTTAGGTTATTTTTTTGGATCTGATCTAGAGACTCCGGACACCCGTATCAAATTACCCCACTAAAAAACTTCCCCCGGCCTCGAGGATCGGAGACCGGGGGAGGTGCTTGCTAATTGGTTGAGTGAGTTTCTTTTTGATTGTGAGCATTGAAAATATACCCTTTCATCCACTCAATCCTGGCAACCAGTTCCTCGTCACCGCACTTCTCTTTCTCATCAACCGCTCCTTCAAACAACGCTCCTGCAAATTCGGGATCGTTGAACCCCAGCCGGATTGCTGGGGTTAAGCCTGCAACAGGCATTCTCTCCCTTACCAGTTCTGCGTCAGCATCCGGCCCCGTTGTCTCTGGAGAAATGGTCTCGGTTAAGTACGTCAATACGTTCACCGCGTGATGCCACTGCTGAACCCTGTCCGGACAGCCAACCTTTTTGACTTCACTGAACAAGAGCAGCGCAACCTTGCTGGGACCCTCGGTCAGACCGTACAAAAGATACTGTGCAAACTGCCTGTTGAAGATCGTAGCCCCGAGCCCCAGATAGAACGAGTACGACAACAGGTTTCGCTGCCAGAACTCGGGAGGATCAGGAAACGTTCCATCTTCCCGGGCATAGTAGTACGGGATCAGCTTGAAAAAACCATTCGCTAATCTTTCACAAAACCCTGGATGGGCATCCAAGCCGTGTATCCAAGATCGTATAAGCTCGGGAGAGTGGACGGCACACTCGGGGTCATAGATTGATACGTCTGGTTCTTGCTGGGGTCTTCTTTGTAGATTTTCCATTTTGAGGTTC
>CAZVZT010000209.1:0-2393 GCA_964631515.1 uncultured Nitrospinaceae bacterium | reverse complement strand
TTATTCCTCACTAAACCTTGGCCTTCAGAGTCTTTGGTCAAAATTAAGTATTCCCTTTTTTGTGGGCCTGGATGTGTTTGATTCGATCTTGAGGAAGGGGGGTACCGTGGAATTTATCCTGCAGAAGGAAGTTAACTGTTAGCAAAAATAGAGATGGGAGAAAAATCCGACTTGAAATTGAGAGATGCCCAAGGGATCTTCAATTTATACCGAAACAAAGCAACGCCCGTGGAACTCAGACCTGTTTAGAGAGGTTAGTGGTGCCACTCATTTTAGGCAATCGTTCAGAGAACACCGAGCATTTAGCCGTCTCACTCTGCTCCCAGGATCGATCTTTCTTTGATTACAATCGTCGGTTGGTATTGTGGGTGTTGTCAAAGAAGCTCTGAGATTCATGTTCATTTCACTCCCGGGTCACCCGGTAGAACTTGGCCGAGTGGGAAAAGGGGGCGCCGGGGGCATAGGGAAGCCTCAATTCTTTGAGCAGTTCAAAACCTTCCGGGGGTGAGCCGAGAAAGAACGCCGGCGCCATCATCTTTTCCGATTTTCCTCCGGGGAGTCCTGAGTGCAATGCGTATCGTTGGGAATCGGTACCGTAGGCGTAAACATAGGTGATTTCCGGATGTTTCTCTCGAATGTCCCGAGGCGGCCCAAGTAACAGGTCCTTGGTGAGGCGATACGCCGCTGCCTGTTGGGCGGTGAGGGCCATGTTGTTGGATAACACGGAACAGGCAGTATGGAAAGTGATGAAGTGACCGTCGTTGGGGTGTGCCAGGATGATTCCCGGTTGTTTCGCGCATTCTTTTTCCATCACCGAAAAAATCTCCCGATTGATGGTGTAGAGAATAGTGCCGCCCACAGGGGATCTTTTAGTCAAATTGGGAAAGACAGGATAATGGGCGCCCAGCATCAGGATCACCAGGATGCCAGCGAGGACGTTGGTTCGTCCTGTAAATCGGTTCATCAACCAGTGCCATCCGAGCAGAGGTCCGAAAATTAGGATGAAGGAGCCGAAATAATGCAGGCGAATCATTGCGGACAGTAGCACACCTCCACCCAGGGCCATGAAAGCGAAAAAAATCCGATCCTGGTCGGCTTGCGTGAAAGGCCAGCGTATCAGGATCAACAGGGTAACTGGTAGGCTGAGAAACAGCAGGGAGTATGAGTCTAGGATTGGCCGAAGCCCCTTGGTTTGATAGGTCTCGTAGAGGCTGACACCTTCGGCGGAATGTAAGCCCGCGAGTCGGACCGTGGAGCCGCCCACAAAGCCAAACCCGGAGTACACCTGCTCCATCACGAACAGAAGTAACGCCAGGGCAGCCAGGAGCAACCAGACCATGCTTTTGCGTGATGGTGCGATGCGGGCCAGAAACTGGACCGTAAACACTACGCAGGCGGCGATGTAGAGGTGGAACCAGGAGAGGGTGTAATAGAAGAACTGCCCGTCCCAAAAGGGTGCTGAAGGAAGAAGAATGGCGATTGTTGTGCCGGCTAGGCCCAGAGAGAAGCCGTTGGCCGCCTTTATTTCCGGGCGTGGCATGCGCCGCACCCAGAGGACCGCGACGGTGAGCAGAATCGGCAGTTGCAGGATGAAGAGGCCATTTTGTATGCCTGGGGCGATCCCCACGACGATGCCCAGGAGCAGGGCGCGACGCGGATCGTCCATACGCTGGAACCAGGACAGTCCCGTCAGTAGCGTTGCCAGGACGCAGGAGAGTTCCATGAAGTGGTGGTCGATCCGCCCCGGCGCGTGCAGATGAAGGGTCATGGGAGAGGCGGCGAAGGCAAGTACTGCCAGAATCTGCAGGATACGGGAGAACTTTAATCGTTGAGCAATTAGAAGAATCAGCCCCGTATTTACGGTAGCAAAAAGGGGCGGTACGTAGGTCAGGATAGCCAACGGATTCTGAATACCGGAAACCGCCATTCCGATGACCGCGACCTGAATCAACAGCCAATCGTAGAGCCACGGCCAGGTGTGCCAGGTCCCTTTGGGGGCGTAGGAGCGTCGGTCGAACTCCCACAGGCGGTGGGCCGGATCGGCAAGAGTCTCCAGGACGCGCCGTGCGTGATAGAAAGAGTCGACCGCGAAGGGGATGAACTCGCCGTCTACGAGAACAGCCGGAATATGGTAGATGACTACGGCCAGGGCCACGGTGCTACCCAGCAGCCAAATCAGGGCGCTCTTGAAGTTCTCGCTCATGGGTGGGTAAGACCGAAAGAAAAGCGGTAGGCGAGAGGGGGTCGCGGCAGAGGGTTTAGTTCTGGTGGCGAGTAGTTTCAAGTGCATCCAGGAGGCGCGTGACATCGCCACTGCTGTTGTACAGGTGTCCGGATGCTCGCATACGCCCATATTCACCCCAGATCAGGACATTCTCCTTTTCCAGCCGTTT